>NZ_LBKA01000024.1:0-7819 GCF_028128955.1 Bradyrhizobium sp. CCBAU 11386 | reverse complement strand
CGGGGGGAGGGAGCTAGCCCTGGACTCTGCCGCTCAGGATCCTTTTGCGCATCGGATCGTCGACGGTGCCCCCTTTAAGCTAGCGGTGATAAAGTTCTCTTCTTCATCAGGAGACAGAGCGCGAGATGCTCGTCCCACTTCTCTCTCTCTCTCTCTCTCTCTCTCTCTATTTCCGCAAGCAATCGGTGAGCAAACATCATAACGGCCGTCGCTCAAGGGGCTTCGGCGCATCTGGCGCAGCGTTGATGCTTGGAGGTACGGTCCACGGGACGACGTTTCGACGCCACTCCTTTCCATAGGCGTCTTTGGCCGCCCCAAATCTGGCCGCAATCGGGGCGGCGCTTGGATCATGCAAAATTCATCGCTCTGCAGAGCTGAGCCAGCGCCAGCGGCCCTTGGCGCAGGTCGTGTCCCCAGTGATGGTGTAGTTCGGTAGAGCAAAGCCGTCCGCCCGCGCGCCCTCAAATAGCGCCGTAGCGGGTGGACGGCTTTGCGGTGGTCACCGGCAATTCGCCGGTAGGGTCGGGTTGCTGACACCAACCTGATTCGAGGAACCACCGATGACCGACGAAATGATGAACCTTCGCGCGCTCGTGGAGAAGGCCCCCGACGCCGACCTGCTGCGCGAGATGATTGGCTTTGCCGCCCAGCGGCTGATGGAGTTGGAGGTCGCCGGGCTGACCGGCGCGACCTACGGCGAGAAGAACGCCGAGCGCCTGGCCCAGCGCAACGGCTACCGCGATCGGAGCTGGGAGACGCGCGCCGGGGCCGTCGAGCTGCGCATTCCCAAGCTGCGCAAGGGAAGCTCCTTCCCGGGTTTCCTGGAGCCGCGCCGGATGGCCGAGAAGGCGCTGACCGCCGTGATCCAGGATGAGATGGACAAGCGAACGGCGCCAGAACCCGCGACACCGCCATGCTGTTGGCAGTCGCTTCGACCACCACCTCATCACTGGTCAGCAGGGGTCTTTTCAACGCCCGCGGCCGGGCGTGGTTGGCCGCCCAACAGCTGCCGGACGATGAGCGCGCCGCGTCCCGCCATCATTGTCGCGGTTTTGGCAATGCGCAGATAGGACTGCCGCAGCTTGACCCCGTGCTTCCTCGCCGTACGCGATCTCGATGGCCGACTCGGCAAATCATTTGCCGTAGATGATCGCGTGATTGGAAGCTTCGTTTGAAGCCTGAACGGGTTAGCTCGGCGCTTAACAGCGGTGTTGTTAGCGTGGAAATCGATCGCAGCGAGGCGCGCAATTGGCGACGACGGGCGCACTACTCTCCCGGAGGCGAAGCCATTAAGTCACCCTCATCCTCGAGTCGGAGCAACGGATCTCAAGAGCAACATCCCCCACCAGAACAGGTAGTTCATCAAAGCTGTTTTGGATACTAACTCAAAGTGTAAAAAAGCGATGTAGGTCGATGCTCCTTTCACCGGATCATTGCGAGAGGACGAGGTGCCCAATGAAAAGCCTAATTAACCCGTTGCAGGTCTCACGCTATCTGCGAACATACGATGAAGATGCGGCGAAGAAAGGAATTAAGATCTCGATAGGGTTCGATTTTCATAAGTATGTATCAATTACGCGAGCAACTCCAACCAAGGCGCGGACATATCCGATGTTCCGGCCAGACCGCTCGCCGATCAAATTCGGGGACGGATATTGGATCGTAGGAGTGGACAAAAAAAACGAGGTGGCAGTTGTAGAGGCTGCTCGACTGTACGATCTCTCGCGAAGCTGCTTTGCAGAGCACCTTGAATCTCTAAGGGCATTTTACGCTGATCCGACCGCCCATGCACATCCTGGAGATCACTGCACATGCACTGCGCCAAGCGCCAAAGAAATACGAGGGAGAGTAGCCTATCATGGTGATCTTTGGGTACGAAGAGACTTCAGGGGGCGGGGTATGCCCAAGATCATGTCAGGAATAGCAAGGGGCGTTTCTTTCGCGATGTGGGCGCCTCAATTCGTATGTGGACTCGTATCAAGCCAGCTCGTGGCCAAGGGGATTGTCGCGCAATATGGATACGCGCATCAGGAACCCGGCGGATCGATATTGAAGCTCGTAGAGGAGGAAATTGTAGACGACGATTGGATTCACTGGCTAACGGGCGAAGAATTGAGGAGCCTTGTTAGTGGCAATGACAGAGATGATATGCTGGTAGCTCCATCTGCTGGGGGAACCGAACGGTAGGCCAGCGGCATCCGGTTAGCCTTGACGGCAGCACACCGGATCAAGCCTACTTCACCCCGCTGCCGCTCCGCACGGCAGCCTAACCCCGGCAGAGGCTCCACTTATCGACGCGGATATTCTGTTCAGACAACCGGGGCCAGCTCAGAGCTTGAGACGCGACGAGGCGTAAGCCCTTGGATAGAAACGTCAGTCATGCGAGGCGGATGTCAGATAAGCGGGGCTTGAGGACATCAATCGCTGTTCATAAGTGCGTCTATTTGATGCTTGGCGGGCGTTAGAGCTAGGCTGAAGCCTTAGCGTGGCGCTCGGGTCGACGTCCTTCACTCGTCTGCAGCAGCAATGCGATGGTTGCTTAGGTTCGTCCGCCGCCATCACCGGCAGATAGACTGCTGCTTTTCTCGTGTTTGTGGCCTGGCACGCTCGGCGATGTTGGATTCAAGGCTCGACTCAGCTGTCGATGAGGAAGTGACGACGGTGTTGCTGTGCGAGGCGGCATTGCGGTATCTTGCCCAGTTCTGATATCGAGAGTCGCGAGCAATATCAGCTCCCGGCGGCTGAAAAGATTTGCGGCTATCGCCGCCGAGATTTGATCGCGTGCGTGAGGGCTTTGGCCGCGCCGCAACTTGAGTGCCGCAAGCAATACGCCGTCCGACGCGAGCATCAGAGCGAGGCGAAGAACCTGCGGCGGGTGAATTCCGATTGGATCGGCGATCGCCAAGCTCGCGCCGGCATCGAGCGCTTCTGCCACAGCTTTCGCTCGTTAGACCAGCGCTTCCGAATACGCCGCGGCGCTCATCATGGCGATCGGCGGCGGCCTAGATCATAGGACGCGCCGCGAATCGCAATCTCCATAGAGACTAGACCTGATGATATCGTCGCCGCAGCGTGGCTGGAAAACGCGATCAAGTCAGCCCCGGTGTAGCCGGTTGAGCTGCCATGTTGCATGAGCTCAGCTCCACGTGTTTAGAATCTCAGTTAAGCGCCGCAAGCCCTCGTTCAATTGCGCGAAATCTATACCGTACGAGAGCCGAATGCCTGCGGGGTCCCCAAACACTGCGCCCGAAGCTGCTGAAACGCCTGCCTTCATGAGTAATGTGTTCGCGACATCATCAGCGTCAATTTCGCGGCCGGTGGCATTAGTCTTACGGCGCAATTCGGTAAGATCCAGATAAAAGTAGAGTCCACCTTCCGCGGGAGGCTTGGGGACCAATGCGAGGTTCGAAAGAACCGACAATCCGAGTGCTCGCGCGGTTGCAACTTGGCGCGCCAACTGCGCTTGAAAGTAAAGATCTCCCCGTTCTAGATAGTAGAGTAGTGCGTGCTGTGCGATGATATTTACGTTAGACGTCACAAGGTTTTGCAGGGATTTAACTGCACTAATGACCGATTTAGGGCCAGCGAGATATCCAATTCGCCAGCCACTTAACGCCAACGAACTGGAAAACGAGTTGATGATCAAAGTACGATCGCGCGCTTGCGGTGCCACAGACACAATTGGTTGGTGAACATGCGGGGCATGAGTAAAGGCCTTGTACCGTTCATCGAAGATAATCCAGAGATCCCGTTCGATGGCGAGTTGAGCAATGTCGGCAAGGGTGTCACGGTCATATACCGCTCCAGTAGGATTGTTCGGGGTATTGACAACGATCGCCTTAGTCTTTGATGAAATAGCCGTCGCGAGATTCGTAAGCTGCGGTACATAATTATTGTGGCGTGTCTCTAGTAAAATTGGCCGACCGCCAGCTAAAGCAACTTGGTTTGGGAAAGTACTCCAATGCGGAGCTGGAATCAGCACTTCGTCGCCGGGATTCAAAATACTCATGGCCACGTTGAGGAGCGCGTGTCTGGCGCCATTCGTCACCGCGATTTCGTCTTCGGACCAGGGTTGAGCGGTTTCGGCGGAAACCTGGCGAGCAAGTGCGCGGCGCAACTTCATCAGCCCAATCGTGTCCGTGTAACGGTTGAGGTTGCGGTCTATGGCGGCTATAGCTCCGTCACGCACGACGGGACTTAGATCGCTGCAAATATCTTCGACGCTCAAGTCGATGATTTCCTCGCCCGTCGCGCGCAGCTGATTGGCTTTGCTCACAGCGGGAGCATCCAAGGAGTTAAAGAGGTTTGTCCGTTGTGCTAACATGAGTGCTCTCTTTTGATGAAAGTGCTCTCTGCAGGAGCTGCTTAAAAGTGAAGGGGTGGACTGTCTGCGCTGCCGGCATCATGGCCAGAGACATCATCGTAGGCCTTCATAGAGCGCTACGAGGGAGGCCTGATCGGCGGCGTCTGCAGGCGACGGTTTAGACATCGATCGAAACTGTCGGCGATGACTGCTGGTTGCGTGCCAAGTTCTTCCTGACTGTTGGATAACTTATCAGCTGTTGCCACGCATCTCGCATCTGGATCAATTGCAAGAGTTGGGAGTTGACGCGGCGCAAACGTTGGCCGCCGTTACCGTTTGTAGTTCTGCCGCGTAAGGATCGTCGATACATTTCAGTCTCTAGGAGCGCGCCGGGACGTATGAGTTCTCGCAGTTTTGTCTAACGCTCAGCCTCGTCCTTTCAGAATGTAGCCGAGACGATCGTCTTTGGCGCCTTGCGCTTGTGGACCGGACAAGCAGCGCCTTGCGTCAGCAGGGGGCTCCCGCTTGACGGCCAGCCGTGGATGCCTTTTCCTTGCAGCTCTCACATCGGAGGCGATTGGACGCTGTCGGTTCGCTCTAAGCCTACCATGGGCACATTCGGGAATGGGGTGTTTGCCCGGTGGCGAGTCGATTTCCACGAGCGCGCCTAGACGGTGCCAGCGCGGTTGCGTCGAGGCTGATGGCCTACCAAGCCCGCGGTGGTCGCAAGCGGCGACGACGCGGCGCCCGTAGTCGCGACCTGGCCAAATCCATCGCCTGCCTCCTGCCGACTTCCGCTCGTGTTCAATTACTTGATGCAACGATCGCACGTTAGAGAATCTCGGGACATTCATGCATGATGCAGTACAAAGTCTCAGACCTTGATCACTGACCGCTAACCGCGGCTCGGGCTTGAGACGAGGCGTGGTGTTTTGTTGCGCAGCTGAAGCGCAACTCGCGCCGACACGCCGGTGTTGCTATCGTCGTCGTGGTGCCGCCTCCGATGCCGCAGGATGTGAAGCCGTAGCGGAGGACAGATCTCCTTGATCTCAGATTTGAGGATTTTTGCCCCGAACGACGGAATTCTATTAGGCGGAGACCATTGAGCTACTGCGACGTGTCACGCTTTGCGGATCGAGACATCCGGCGCCAATTTCGTTAACCTTGCATTCGGGCTGATCAGAGATTGGGTCTTTGCAGCGTCGTCTTGTCACGCGATCTGTACGTCAAGCGAATTCGGCTCCGAAAAGCCCTCCCCAGGATTGATCCGGTTTGCCGACAGATCATGATCCAGCTAAGCAGCGTGGCTTCAATATCGACCGGAGTGACGCATTCCCTCGCTGCCGACCGTTCTCATGAAGCCAAAATGATGTCATTGGCCGAGCAAAGACCGCCCCGAAGCACGCTCTCAGATGGCGCTGGCGGCCTGTTAGCTCTATCCGGTGCCGGCAAGGTCGGATTAGCGACATCGTGCGTTGAAACGACCTTTTGTCCGATCAACGACATCCATGCTCGAGTCTAGCAGAGTGACGAGGATGGTGCCGCGCCGGCTGGGACGCTCAAATTGCAGTGCGTTGCCCGATGGAGCGCCACACCTTCTTGGCACGCAGATTGCTGAGTAGATTGGGAACTACTCCCGCACGACCTCAGGCTTGCCCAAAGGAGCTCAGATGGAACCCTCTCCATTGACCCAAATCGAGGACACGGACTGTACGCCGAGCCCACTGGCAGGCTCTGGCGATCGTCTGCCACAATCATGGCCTAAACACGATCCGCCGCTTCGCAGTGCAGTAATGAAATTCATAGATGGCGGCGCTCGCATGATCACAGAAAGCGATGTGCAGGCGCATGGCATCACACGTTATCACATCACAAAGTTCTACCGTGAACACATCGTCAATAGTGGTTACTACGACCAGCTGAAGTACATTGTTGAGCCCTCAATCGAAGAGTTCGACAGTCCTGGGAGGTTGGATACGAGCGGCGAGCACGACAACACTGTTGTACCAGGGCTTCAGCACAAGTACGCCCAGACCGGCCTGCTGTTGGTAACAAACCGTTGCGCTTCTTATTGTCGTTTTTGCTTCCGCAAACGACTGGTGGGCAAAGAATCCGATGAAATCGTACCAGACGTCGCGAAGGCTGCCCAATATATTATCCGCCATCCTGAAATGACGAATGTGCTGTTGTCAGGAGGTGATCCGTTCGTTCTTAGCACAGCAAAGCTCGAGGAAATCCTTACACACCTGCTCGCAATCCCGCATTTGGAGACCATTCGAATCGGCACAAAATTCTTCGCCTTCGAACCGAAACGATTCCGGGATCCTGCTCTACCTGCTTTCTTCCAGCGAATCCGTGATGCAGGCAAGACAGCCGTGCTTGTCACACATTTCGATCACATCGGTGAGATATCGCATGATGCTGAGCGGGTTATCCATACTTTGCGGACACAGGGGGTGCAGTTCCTCAATCAAACTGTCCTTCTCTCAAAGGTAAATGATAATCCCGAGATCTTGGCACGGACTTTTGCTAAGTGTCACCAAATGGGTGTCCGTCCGTACTATCTGTTCCAAGCAAGGCCCGTGAAGGGTGCGTCTCATTTTCAGATTCCACTTTATCGCGGAGTAGAGGTTACGCGCGGCGTCAATCGGCTTCTTGCGGGCGTCCAAAAGACTTTCAAATACATCATGTCGCACTACACCGGAAAGATCGAGATCCTCGATGTTGGAGATGATGGTCGCATTTATATGAGATACCATCAGAACAAGAGCGCGGACAAAATTGGAAAGATCTTTTCGAGGCCATACACCGAGACCGCTTGCTGGTTGGACGATCTACCGGAACGATGAATCGAAGTAGTCGTCTGTCGCGGAAAGTCGCTGGATCCTGGACCTTGTGAGGCGTTGGGACACATGGGACGGTGATGCATTCATTCGTTACAAACAATGTGGTGTTTGCGCGGACGACCAAGCTGCACCACGGAGCCAAGGCGACGGCCCACGAATATGGCGCGCCTCCCGGGATAACCAGTATTAGTCTAGGCCGGTTCAGCCCGGTGCTAGGTGACCTGCCACTGCGTATTTCCTCCAGAAGGAGTTGGAGTCCGGCCCGAAGAAGGACGGCCAGATGAAGCGAGCAAGGTTCACGGAAGAGATGGGGTATTCGGTCCCGATCGCCTGACCTATTGCTGCGCGGCACGTTTTGACTGACGATCATGGACCAACTCTATCCGAAGGAGAAACGTCATGATCTACGTCGGCCTCGATGTTTCGCTGAATTCCGTTGCGGTATGTGCGGTGGACGAGACCGGAAAGCTTATCCGGGAGGGAACGACGTTGGCGGACGCGCCATCGGATTGTGCAGTACCTCGAACCATGGGCTGGTCAAGTTGAACGGGTGGGCCTTGAGGCAGGACCGACGTCAGAATGGCTGACCGCAAATCTAATCGAACTGGGGCTGCCGGCCGTCAGTTTGGAAGCCCGCCAAGTTAAGGCGGCGCTTTCGGCCATGCCGGTG
>NZ_LBKA01000023.1:0-4181 GCF_028128955.1 Bradyrhizobium sp. CCBAU 11386 | reverse complement strand
ACAGCAAGCGCCCCGCTTATCGGTCTGGATCTGACGATCGGTGCAATCGTAGCGGGCGCGGCTATGGCGGGCGATTTGTTCTCTAGTTTCCTGAAGCGCCGCCTAAACTATCCGCCGAGCAGCCAGGCACTCGGGCTCGATCAGATTCCCGAATCCCTATTTCCGATGCTGGCATGCCGCGACGCGCTTTCATTGACGATCGCAGACATAGCGCTTGGCGTCGGGATCTTTTTTATTGGCGCGCTAATTCTGTCTCGTTTTCTATTCCGAGCCCACCTGCGCGACGAACCATATTAGCCCGCCGTTAGCCCGAACGAAGGCAGTGCAGGGTGATTTCTGGTGGACAGTTGAGACGAACAGGAACGACGCTCGATCCAGCACCCACAGAGGTGTAGCCAGTCATGTCGTGATACTGCCAAGCTCCTGCCCCCATCCGCCGAGGCAAGACTGCATCGAGTATGATCGGAATAGATCCTGGCAGACAGATCTGCCCACCGTGCGTATGCCCGCTCAGCAACAAATTAAAATCGGCATGAGCCGCCTGACGATAGATCTCCGGTGTGTGTGACAATAAAATGGAGAACTCGTCATACGGGATCTGCAACGCAGCTTTTTCGATATCGTCGGCCTTGAAGCAGTGGGCGTCATCGATCCCGGCTAGATAGATCTGCTGATCGCCGCGCACAATCGCCTCACTCTCGTTGAGCAGCATACGTATTCCCATTGCTTCCAGCCCCGGAACCATTCGGATGGTATCGTGGTCGCCCAGAACTCCATAAACGGGCTCCTTTAGATGAGCTCGCACTCGTGCGACGCCGTTCAAGGTTGCCTCGAACGGTCCAAAGTTCTTCCCCCGATAGTCGCCGGTTAGAACACATAGATCGTAGCGCATGTCGCCGACGAGTTCGATCAGGCGCTGCATGGCGGCTTCATTCATGTCCACATGCATGTCGCTAAGGTGGAGTATGGTGAAGCCGTCGAAAAGCGGTGGCAACTCCTTGAATATAACATCATTGCGCTTGACGAGAATGTTTCCTGTATTTCGGTGTCCGCGCCAGTAGAGACCGGTCAGCTTAAGTGCATTTCGAATGACAGAATGGACTGGATACCAGTTCCTTATGTGAAAGGAGAGGAGGCCTTGGCCGAAGATTTGTGCCTCGTGGTCCGTCTCGATACCCAATCGCTGTCTGGCATGGAACGGTCCGAGACGCTCCTCCAATTTGCGCAAGATCTCTTCGTCCATGGAACAACTTCCTCCGAAATCGGCTCGACCTTCCATGGACGGCGGTACCGGCGCACGGTTGCACGCTGCCCTGAGCAGGCCTCGGTTGATATAGTCAGCGGGATGGCAAAAGCCTGGCTCTCCTTTCCGCGCAATAGACATCGCGAATTCGAGACCCGACAAATAACCGACCGTTTTGCGCGGAAGTGATCCGATGAATTCTGCAGATCTTTCGACAATTCTAAACCGCATTCTTGATACCGCGGCGGATAATCTCAGGGTCGCAAAGATTCTGATTCAAATGGGCCTTGATCCCAACAACATTTCCTACGACGCACTGTTCAATCGGCTGTTGGAAATTGTGCTGGCCAACATCACCCTTGCCAATATGTTCGCCCTGGTCGGCGCGATCTTCTTTGTCGCTACCCTGCTGATGCAGACCATGGTTCCGCTGCGCGTCGCCAATATGGTCGGATGTACGTTCTTCGCGACCTCTGGAGCGCTCTCGGGAAACGTCGCCAATTTTCTGCTCTTCTCGCGCTCCGACGCGGGATTGATTTAGATCAGTAATCAGGCTCGCACAGGTGGCACAAATCCAAGCGTGGAATGCCCTCTTTGAGGCGAGGTAGCATCATGCTTATCAAGACACTCACGTTGCATTCACTGACCTACCTCGTGGGCATTACCAGTTCATTGGCAGTGCCCCAACTCATTCCCTCGCCGGGTACAGCCGCAGGTTTTCAGTCGGATACTCGTACTGAAGTTGCAATAATTCCTCGTCAGATCGTGAACCGCACGGTCAAGAGTGACAGGTTGCCAGTCAAGCAAGCAGGGTCTGAGGCTAATGGCAAAGGGGGGCCTGTACAGGTGCCAGCACACTCCGCTCCGAATTGGGAATGGAAAACCGATTGCAAGCCGCCCATTGATGTAATTGGGCGCTGCTTTGCGGACCTTGGAGAAAACCACGGCACCTTTCGGACCTGACCCGGAACGGCAATCGCAGTGCGCCCAATGCGCCAAAGTCGACCTTCCTAGCGGCTCGGCTCAGCAGCAAAATGCCCCCCTAATAGCGCTTGCGTTACGTTGGGAACCGGACACAATGACTTCCGCCAGCGCCCTTAGCACATCACGGCTTGGAGGCTGCTATGGATCAGACGGTTGGTCGAAATGGGGGTGCCCCTGGCGGCGCAGGCTCCCGTCGGTTGTTGTTATCGACCGCTTTGGCGACGGCTGGCGAGACGCGACTTGCCCTGGTGATTGCAGTCGTGGCCTTTGTCGCGTTCCTGGCGGTTGTGCCTTTGGCACGGGTCCCGTTGGCAAGAATGCCAGCCTTCATTCCAGGTTACCAAGCGGCGCTTTTCTTCATCGACCTGATTACAGCAGTTCTTCTTTACGACCAGTTCGTCCGTGTGCAGACTCGCGGAATCCTGTTTCTTGCTGCTGGTTATTTATTTGACGCCTTCATCATCGTTGCGCACACCTTAAGCTTTCCCGGCGCATTCGCACCGACAGGGTTGCTGGGAGGCAACGACCAGACCACAGCCTGGCTTTATGTATTTTGGCACGGTGGTTTTCCACTGTTCGTGATGTGTTATGTAATATGGGACCGAGGTGTAATTGATAAAGACAGATCACCATGGACGCCTCGCCAGGTCATATGGGGGATCATCGGTTCAATCGTTGGCGTGGCGGTATTGACACTGGCATTCGTCTTGATCGCGACCGTGGGACACGACTTGCTCCCGATAGTGATGCAGGGCGGTGATTATTCGCTTCTCGTGACGAAGGGTATCAGCCCTACGGTCTGGGGTCTGACCTTTATTGCCATGCTTCTGCTTTGGCGCCGCGAACAGCGCGTCATGGACCTGTGGTTGATGCTGGTAATGTGGATTTGGCTTCTCGACATCGCTCTATCCGCCGTCGTCGGATCGAGCCGTTTTGATCTCGGCTTTTACGTCGGGCGGCTGTTCGGGCTGATCGCTGCCAGTTTTCTGGTGCTCGCGCTGATCGTCGAGACTATCAAATTGTATTCCAGCGCACTGAGCGAGGCCGCCAGCGCCGAGCAGAAAGTGGCGGAGCTGAAGCGCGCTTATGCGTCCGCCGAAATTTCGCCTTCGAAGAAAGGAGGTGGCGAGCCCGTCGAAGCTTATGTCCAAAAGCAAAACATCGCTTACTATCAGACTTTGCTCAAATCCATGTCGCTTGGCGAAGACCAGCGCCGCACCGTGGAAAAGCTCTTAAGTGAGGAAAAAGGAAAGCTTGGTAGGCTGCCGCCAGCCTCGGATTAAAGAAGGGTGGGCCACCGCTGGACGGGAGCTCGATAGACATTGAACTGACCACCGCTATTGATCAACCGAGGTTTGCTTTCTTTGCAGAAAGCGTGATCACTCCGCATTGCGCGAGCCTCTTGTTGGCCCTTCTCCGACCTACCACGATGTCCGCTTTCGTGCTGTTGTTGAGGGACAAGCGGACATTGAAGATGATGAGTACACGGCCTAGTACAGCGGAACAACTAGTCCCGCGATCCGCGCAAGGCAGCCCAGATTATCGTCAGCTGCAAGCTGACAAGCGGTCGATGCGGCCTGCCGGTCAAGATGGCCGAGCGGGCTATCCAGATCGCGGTCGAGAAGGGCAATATTCCGATCACAGGCACGACTTTATGATGGGCGGGTGCGGGCGATCCGGCAGACGGATTGGCGAGGCCGTCGGCGAATCGAGGCCGAACTGCGGCGCAAGGCTGCCTTTCGTAACGAGAATTATCCTCTTCCTCGACGACACCGAACAACGGACACTGGCCATCGATGGGCAGACACTATGATGGGTGTCGAGAGTCAAACCAGTTCAAGGCTGATTCCGACGAAATGGCACAACCGCGCGTATTGAAAGCTAAGACGCTTTCCGGGCCTAACCAGACGGCATCTTGTGGCCCGTCGATCGTTTAGTGATCAGTCAATCTAAT
>NZ_LBKA01000022.1:37252-93709 GCF_028128955.1 Bradyrhizobium sp. CCBAU 11386 | reverse complement strand
GCCACAGGCGGTTGAGTTTGGCGCGCTGGTAGCTCCAGCGTCTTACAACAACATGCAATCGGGGTAATGGGTCCCGGCCTTCGCCGGGACGACTGCGGAGTTAGCAGCGGAGACGACGACGGAGTTAGCGGCGCGCTTGGTTGCTTCTCTCAACAGCAGGAGCCTGCTGCTCCTCACCCTTCGCCGCATTCCACAGCGCATCCATCTCCGCCAGCGACGCCTGCTCGAGCGTCCGCCCCTGTGCCTCCAACGCCCGTTCGATGAACGCAAATCGACGCTCGAATTTCGCGTTCGTCGCGCGGAGCGCGGCTTCCGGATCGGCATCGACATGGCGGGCGAGGTTGA
Source organism: Bradyrhizobium sp. CCBAU 11386 (assembly GCF_028128955.1). NCBI lineage: Bacteria > Pseudomonadati > Pseudomonadota > Alphaproteobacteria > Hyphomicrobiales > Nitrobacteraceae > Bradyrhizobium > Bradyrhizobium sp. CCBAU 11386. The sequence goes on along the minus strand of NZ_LBKA01000022.1, from coordinate 93,364 downwards.
CGAGTGCGAACATCAGGTCGCCGGTCTCTTCCGCAAGCTCCTCCTTGTCGTTGCGGTCCAGCGCGGCTTCGATCTCGTCGGCTTCCTCGCGGATTTTTGCCAGCACCGCGCGCGGGTCGTTCCAGTCGAAGCCGACGGTGGAGGCCTTGCGCTGCAGCTCCATGGCGCGCGTCAGCGCGGGCTGGCCGGCCTTCACGCCCGCGAGCAGGGACTTGTGCGACGGCTTTGCTTCCGGCGGCCGGCGCGCAGCCCGCTCGGCTTTCTCCTCGGCCTTGATGCGGTCCCAGACTTCCTTGACGTGGGAGGAGGCGAGATTGCCGTCCTTGTCGGCGAAGACATGGGGATGGCGCCGGATCATCTTGCGGGTGATGGCCTCGACGACGTCGCCGAAGGCGAACGCGTTCTGCTCCGAAGCCATCTGGGCGTGGAACACGACCTGGAGCAGGAGGTCGCCTAGCTCCTCGCGCAAATCGTCGAGATCGCCGCGGGTGATGGCGTCCACCACCTCATAGGCTTCCTCGATCGTATAGGGCGCGATGGTCGCAAAATCCTGCTCGAGGTCCCAGGGGCAGCCGGTCACCGGCGTGCGCAGCGCCGCCATGATCTCGATCAGGCGGGAAATGTCGCGGGAAGGGGTCATTGCGGGCCGTTCTCCTGGGTCTCCAACCTTATGCCAAAAGAGGCCCGCCGATCCCAGCGCCGGCACGCGGAACGAGCCGATTTCCACCGATTGGCTGATACGTTCCGCGGTGCTAAAGCGCGGGGCCATGAGTGACGCTTTTTCGACCGAAACCGCGCTGGTGCTGTTCTCCGGCGGACAGGATTCCACCACCTGCCTTGCCTGGGCGCTGAGCCGCTTTGCGCGTGTGGAGACGCTGGGGTTCGACTACGGCCAGCGCCATGCTGTTGAGCTCGCTTGCCGCGACCGTCTGTTCGACGGCCTCAAGGGCCTGCGCGCGGATTGGGCGGCAAAACTCGGCGAGAGCCACACGCTGTCGATCCCGACCTTGGCCGCAATCTCGGACACGGCGCTGACGCGCGACGTCGCGATCGCGATGGGCGCCGATGGGCTGCCGAACACGTTCGTGCCCGGCCGCAATCTGGTGTTCCTGACCTTTGCCGCGGCGCTGGCCTACCGGCGCGGCATCACCCATATCGTCGGCGGCATGTGCGAGACCGACTATTCCGGCTATCCCGACTGCCGTGACGACACCATCCGCGCCATGCAGGCCGCGCTCTCGCTCGGCATGGCGCGGCCCTTCGAGCTGCATACGCCGCTGATGTGGATCGACAAGGCGGCGACCTGGCAGCTGGCCCATGACCTCGGCGGCGACGGGCTGGTCGATCTCATCCGCGAGCAGTCGCACACCTGCTATCTCGGCGAACGCGGCGCGCAGCATGAGTGGGGATACGGCTGCGGCGAGTGCCCGGCGTGCAGCCTGCGGGCGAAGGGGTGGCGGGAGTATGTGGCGGGACGCTGACGCAACACGGTCAGTGTCATCGCCCGCGCAGGCGGGCGATCCAGTATTCCAGAGACTGTGCTTGAGCCGAGAGGCCGCGGCGTACTGGATTCCCCGCCTTCGCGGGGAATGACAGCGTAGGGCTTGGCACGAGCGTGCCAATTACCGAGCTAGCCAAAATCCTCCGGCTTCAGCTCAATCGGCTTGCCGTGCGGCGTGCGATCCGCCGCGTGGTCCCAGGCGTCGCGATAGCGGTGCAGCGTCTCGGTGGATGCAACGCCCTTGCGCGCAACCAGTCCCTCCAGCGTGGCGAGCCAGTGCAGGTAGTACGTCTCGCCCGTATCAGGATCGCCGGCGGCCTGCGCACGCTTGATCTCGGAGGCCAGGGCTGCGGCCCATTCCGGCCAGGTGAACACGCCGCGCTCGTGCAGGCTCAAGGCCATCGCAAACGCGTGCGCCTCCCAGGGTGCGCGGAACACCGGGCCGTCGTCATCGCGGGGAATGCTCGGGATCGCCGCGGTCGCGGCGGCAGCAAGCGTGCTGCTCATCACGCCGGGTCCAGATATGGCTCGAACGCGTCGATCGAGACCTTCGAGGTCGGATCGCCATCCGCACCCCAGAGATCGCTGCCCTCGAACACGACGGTGTAGAGCCATTGCGGATTCTCGCCGCGCTCCATCGCCGCCGAATCCGGAAACACGTGGCAGCCATGGTTCAGCTCGACCACACCGACATGACCGCGCACATAGCGCGGCAGGCGGGTGTGCGTCGCCGGATGAATGTTCTTCGCGCGCACGCGGTCGCCGATGTTGAACCTGGCCGGCGCCGGCGCAGGGCGGGCAAACTTGCCACGCACCATGGTGCGCTCGACGTCGCCGAGCTCCAGCTTGCCGTGCTTGAGCGCCTTGGCCGGCTGCATGGCGTGGCCCGCAGCGACCTCCTCCCGGGTGAGATAGCCCTTGGCGATCAGCATCTCCTCGAGCCCGAGGAACCACTTCTGATAATAGGAGCTCGACAGGTATACGTGCGGCGGCAATGTCTCGCGATAGAAGCGCGAGGTATCGATGTTGAAGGCGCCGGCGGCGCCCATCGCGCGCACCATCGCCAGCACGCGGGATTCCCACGCCGCGTGGAACACCGGCTCGTTGGGTTCGGGCTCGACCTTGCCGAACCCGTCCATGCCGCCCATGTCGTGCACGCCGTTCACGACGGCGCTCCGGGCGTTTTGGGAAAGCCGGTGCCGATCATGGAGTCGCGCGTGACGAGCCCGGCGAGCTGCTCCTCGCTCCAGCCCTCCGTGCCCTCGGGCCGCATCGGCAGCACCAGAAAGCGCGTCTCGGCGGTCGAGTCCCACACCCGGATCTCCATGTCCTTGGGCAGCGTAACGTCGAAATCGGCGAGCACGCCGCGCGGGTCTTTCACGGCGCGCGAGCGGTAGGGCGCGGCCTTGTACCAGACCGGCGGCAGCCCCAGCATTTCCCAGGGGTAGCAGGAGCACAGCGTGCACACGACCATGTTGTGCCGCTGCGGCGTGTTCTCGACCACGACGAGATGGTCGCCGACGCGGCTGACATGGCCGAGCGTGCCGATCGCCTTGCTGCCGTCCTCGAGCAGCGCCTGCTTGAAGGCCGGATCGGTCCAGGCCTTGGCGACGACGCGCGCGCCGTTGTGCGGACCGATCCTTGTCTCGTAGGCCTGGATGATGGCATCGAGCGCGGCCGGCTCGACATAGCCCTTTTCGGTCAAAATCGTCTCGAGCGCGCGCACGCGCAGCTCGGTCTCGGACAGTTCGGAATGGTCGTGATCGTGGTGGTGATGGTCGCTCATGGACGGAAGATAGTCCCAGAATCCGGGCGTTGTCGAGGCGAAGACTCTGCTAACATCGGGCCATGGGATGGGCTGCACGAGCTGGAATAACCGCCGCAATCGCGGCTCTTGTCGCATTCGCGGCGCAGGATGCGCGCGCCGCGAATGGCGCCTATGCGGTGGATGCCGCCGACATCTCCGAGGTCGGCTCCTGCAAGGTTGAAAGCTGGCTGTCGGCTGCTTCCAACACGGATTTCTCCGCAGTCGCCAATCCCTCCTGTGTCATCGATCCGTTCAGGCCGATCGAGCTGAGCTTGCAGACCATCCGGGCCCGCAGCGATGGCGACTGGAGCACGACGGTGGCTCCGAAAGCCAAGACGAATTTCATCCCGACCGGCGTCGGCCGGTGGGGATTGTCGGCCTATGGCGGGGGATCATTCGATGCGGCGACCGGGGAGGCGCTATCCGCCTTTGCGGTCATCCCCGCAACCTTCCGCCTGTCCGAAACCATGCGCATCAACGTCAACGGCGGCTGGCTCTGGGATCGCACCGTGGATCGCCACTACCTGACCTATGGCATCGGCTTCGACTGGAAATTCACCGACACCTTGCAATGGACGATCGAGGCGTACGGCCAGGCGGGCGCATCCGAGATCGCAAGCGTCGTGCAGCCGCGTTTCCAGACCGGCGTCCGCTACCGGCCGAACGAGATCTTCTCCGTCGACCTGATCTACGGCCGCAACATCACCGGCGAAAACGCCAACTGGATCACCATCGGCACCACGATCCGCTTTCCGGTCCGCGGCAGCGAGCCGGAGCATCGGCGCACCGGGCATTTGTGAGCACCAGGGAAAATCAGGCACCGGGCGGCAGAACCGGCGTCAAGCCATTGATCGCGCCGCGGACAGTCCGTATACGCCGCGCAGGGACAAAAGCGGCCCGGCCAACGGGCGGCACAACGCAACGACAATCGAGGGGGAGGACCCATGGCCGCTAGCTCGCAGGCGCCTGAGGCGAAAGGGTTTCGCTGGAAGCTGGTCGCACCGCTCGTGGTGTGGCTGGCGATCTATCTGTGGCCGGTGCCATCAGGGCTCAACGTCAATCAGTGGCACTACTTTGCCGTGTTCGCGGCCGTCATCACCGGGCTCATCCTGGAGTCGATGCCGGTCGGCGCGGTCGGCCTGATCGGGCTCACGGTCGCCGGCGTCGGTGGCTATATCGATCCCGATCCGACCAAGTCGCTGCGCTGGATGCTGGCGGGCTTTGCCGAGAGCACGGTGTGGCTGATCGTCGGCGCCTTCGTGTTCTCGATCGGCTATCGCAAGAGCCAGCTTGGCCGGCGCATCGCGCTGGTGCTGGTGCAAAAGCTCGGCAGCAACACGCTCGGCCTCGGCTATGCGGTCGCGATGTCGGACTTTCTGCTCGCGCCGGCAACGCCCTCCAACACCGCGCGCAGCGGCGGCATCGTCTATCCCATCATCAGCAACATCCCGCGCATCTACGGCTCCGAGCCGGGACCAACCGCCGGCAGGATCGGCACCTATGTGATGTGGACCGCGTTCGCGGCGACCGCGGTCACCAGCTCGCTGTTCTTCACCGCGCTCGCACCCAATGCCGCGGCGCTGGCGATCGCCAAGAAGACCGTCGGGGTCGAGGTGAGCTGGGGCCAGTGGTTCATCGGCTTTGCGCCGCTCGGCATCCTCCTGATGATCCTCGTCCCGCTGCTCAGCTATCTGGTGTGCCGGCCCGAAGTGAAGCGCAGCCCCGAGATCTCCGAATGGGCGGCCAAGGAGCTCGCGGAGATGGGCCCGATGTCGCGCAACGAGTGGATCATGCTGGCGCTGATCGTGCTCGCGATGTTCCTGTGGATCGCCGGCTCCAGCCCGGACATCCACGTGCCGCTGCTCGGCTCGAATTTCGTCAACGCCACCACCGTCGTCTTCATCGTGATCTCGCTGATGCTGGTCACGGGCGTGATCGAGTTTGCCGACATCGTCAGCGAGAAGAGCGCATGGGAGGTGTTCTTCTATTTCACCTCGCTGCTGACGCTCGCCTCGGGCCTCAACGAGATCGGCTTCATCAAATGGTTCGCGACCGAATACGCAAAGCCGCTCGCCGGGCTGTCGCCGTCAACCGCGATGCTCCTGCTGGTCGCACTGTTCTTCTGGATCCACTATTTCTTCTCCAGCATCACCTCACACGCCGCAGCGGTGTTGCCGGTGGTGCTCGCGGTCGGCTCGGGCATCGCCGACCTGCCGGTCACGACGCTCGCCATGCTCTGCATGTATTCGCTCGGCCTGATGGGGGTGATCTCGCCTTACGCCACGGGGCCGGCGCCGATGTATTTCGGCAGCGGCTATATCGGGAAGGGCCAGTTCTGGGGCTTTGGGCTGATCTTCGGGCTGCTCTATTTCGCCGGGCTCCTGCTGATCGTGCTGCCCTGGTTGCAGGTTGCCAGGTAAGCCGGGCCGAACGCCGACAGCCCCCTGCAGATGAATTTTCTTCGCCGGGGAGGGATTTGGAAAACTTCGTCCAACTCCCCGCAAATATCTGACATTGCAAGAAAGACCCGTTCGCGTGATGGTGCGTGCTGCGGTGCAGCGCGTTCCACCCGAGCGCTCGGTCGCAATTTCACTCCCCGTCGCTCGATGCGACCTGGTTCCCGTGCGCCCCTGGGGGCATGCGGGCAAGCGAACTATCGTACATGAAGGCCTCCGCCATGAACGCCCACCAATCGCTCGCGATCGGACAGAGGATCGAGACGCTCGATGCGATTTCACCTGCCGCGACCGAACCGGACGCGATGGTCCGTTTCGAACGCATTTCGAAGACCTATCCGGCCTATCGCGGCAAGCCCGGCGTCAACGCCCTGCAAGACATCGACTTCACGATCCCGCGCGGCTCCATCACCGGCGTGATCGGCCGCTCCGGCGCCGGCAAGTCGAGCCTGGTCCGGTTGATCAACGGGCTGGAGAAGCCGACCACGGGACGCGTGATCGTCGATAACAGGGATATCTCGGCGCTGGCGGGCCGCGGGTTGCGGCTGGCGCAGCGCTCGATCGGCATGATCTTCCAGCATTTCAACCTGCTGTCGTCGCGCACCGCGGCCGACAACATCGCGCTGCCGCTCGAGATCGCCGGCTGGGCCAAGTCCGACATCAAGGCCCGCGTCGCCGAGTTGCTTGCCCTCGTCGGCATCGCCGACAAGCACGACCGCTATCCGTCGGAGCTGTCCGGCGGCCAGAAGCAGCGCGTCGGCATTGCGCGGGCGCTGGCGACGCGGCCGAGCGTGCTGCTGTCGGACGAGGCGACGTCCGCGCTCGATCCGCAGACCACGCGCGCGATCCTCGACCTGCTCGCCAACATCAACCGTGAACTCGGAGTGACCATCGTGCTGATCACCCACGAGATGTCCGTGGTGCGCCAGCTCGCCAGGGAGGTCGTGGTGCTCGACGCCGGCCACGTCGTCGAGAGCGGTCATGTCGCCGATATCTTCACCCATCCCAAACATCCGATCACGCAGTCCTTCCTGGCCGAGGTGATCGGCGACAGCCTGCCGGTGTCGCTGGCGAGCCGGATCGTGCCGGAGCCGCCTGCCGGCGGGCAGGCCGTGATCCGCGTCCAGGTGCGCGGGGCAGGGGCCGGCGACACCCTGGTCGCACGGCTCGCGCGCGAGCTCGGCCTCGACGTTGCGCTGCTTGCGGCCCGTATCGACGAGATCGGCGGCCAGCATGTGGGCTCGCTCACCCTCGCTATCCCTCTCGGCATTTCCAGCGGCGAAGACGCGGTGACGCGGACGCTCGCCTGGCTGTCTCAATATCAATTCCCGGCGGAGCGTCTCGGCTATGTCGCCTGAACTCATCAACCTGATCATCCAGGCCACCTTCGAAAGCCTGTACATGGTCGGCATCGCGGCGCTGCTCGGCACCGCCTTCGGCCTGCCGCTCGGCGTGTTCCTGGCGACCAGCCGGAAAGGGGAGCTGTTCGCGGCGCCCGTCGTCAATCGGGTGCTCGGCATCGTCGTCAATGCGACGCGCTCCACGCCCTTCATCATCCTGGTCGTGGCTATCATCCCGTTCACGCGGCTCGTGGCCGGCACATCGATCGGCTCGACTGCGGCGATCGTGCCGCTGACCATCGCGTCGACGCCGTTCATCGCGCGTCTCGTGGAGGCTGCGATCCGCGAGGTCGATGGCGGCCTGATCGAGACCGCGTCCTCGTTCGGGGCTTCGCCGATGCAGATCGTGTTCAAGGTGCTGATCCCCGAGGCATTGCCCGGCCTGTTGCTGGCGCTGACGCTCGCGGTGGTGAGCCTGCTCGGCTACTCCGCCATGGTCGGCGCCGTCGGCGGCGGGGGCTTGGGGGATCTCGGCATCCGCTACGGCTACCAGCGCTTCATGCCGGAGATGATGCTGGCGGTCGTCGTCGTGCTGATCGCACTGGTCCAGCTCGTCCAGAGTGCCGGCGACTATCTGGCGCGCCGGGTCAACCGCCGGCTGCGGCATCGCTGACCTGGTAGCGACGGGGCGCGTCAGGCGGCACCGGCAGACGTGGCGTGAACAGCCGAAGCGTGCAGGACCATAGCGAGCGAGGTCGCGCCTTCGTCAGCGCGAATTCACTCCGCCGCCAGTTCGACGTCGCTCGCGCGCGCCTCGCCGGGTGGCAATCCGATCGACGCCGGGCCGGCAACCAGGCTGTCGAGGTCGACCAGCAGCAGATCGGCAATGTGGGTGAGCTGGTGCAGGGGGATGCTCAGCTCTCCGCGCTCGGCGCGCGACACGAACTCGGGCGAGACGCCGAGATGGTTCGCGATCTGGCTCTCGGTATAGCCACGCGCCTCGCGCGCGCCTCTGACCTGCGCGCCAATCTGTTGCCGGTGCAGAACCTGCTCTTCCTCGGTCATCATGAGGGCCTGTTCGTCCAGGCTCGCAACACCGTCCGCGAATGCGACGCCGAGCAGTCTCCGCTTCTGCCATGCCACACGACAGGGCTTTCGCAGCCCGTCAGCAAAGATCAGCGTGGCCTGTTTCGGAAACGACAGCGACCAGTCGAGCTTCAGCCTTGCGCCCGTGCCTGATACGTCCGAGATCGTGCAGGGGATGCTGACGGTGCCGCTGGCGCCGTCAAACTCGATGATCCCGGTCCTCGCCGTGGATTGCCTGGTCGCTGCGCGCAATTCGCTCATGGATGTCGAACCCCGGGTGCCCAGCACGCGCCGGCACAGAACGTTGCGGTGCGTGCCGCAGAATGAAGGAAGTATCCCGCAGCTGAATTTACCTCCGGGGTTCCTCAGGCTCAATCGAGCCTGGCGGGCATGGTAAAGGATTCGTTCTCCGCGCTCGCATTCGATGTCGCCCGATGCCCCGTCCGGTCGATCGATCGCGTTCGTCTAGAAGGATTCCAAATCGGCGGCGCCTGCACGTTGGGTCGCGCATGAGCGCATTCGCCGCAGTTCCTGCGCACAGCTCTGGAGAGATTCTAACGCTGTTCCTATCGCACTCCGAAATCGCCTGCGTTAGGGCGGGGCATCAAGAACGATACCGGCAAAGCCGGCAGTGCGTGGGGCCTCGCAAGACGTGACAGACTTCCAACTTCATTCGCGTTCCGACACGCGTCTTCGACAGCTTCAGGTGCTTTTCTTCGGCGCCGTCAGCACATTTTCTCTCGTCGTCCCCTTCGGCGCCGTACGGGCGCAGACGCAAATTCCCGCGGTCTCCGTTGAAGCACCGGCTCAGCGGGCCCGTCCTGCGGCGGTTGCTTCGTCGCGACGGTCGGCAACGACGCGCAACTCCCGCACCAATCGGCGCGCTCCCGCGCAGCAAGCCGCGCCAACTCAGCCGGCTTCGAACGGCGCCACCGGTGAGCGCGCCAATGGTCCGGTGCGCGGTTTCGTCGCCACGCGAAGCGGCACCGCCACCAAGACCGACACGCCGCTGATCGAAACGCCGCAGTCGGTGTCTGTCGTCACCACCGACCAGGTCAGAAATCAGGGCGCGGTCTCGATCGGCGAGGCCCTGCGCTACACCGCGGGCGTCAGCGGCGACGTCAATGGCGGCTCGGACACCCGCTTCGGCGCCCTCCAGATCCGCGGCTTCGACACGACCATGTCGGGCCTCTACGTCGACGGCCTGCGGATCCCGTCGAGTAACTACGTGCATTTCAACGGCCTCGATCCCTACGGCGCCGAGCGCCTCGAGGTTCTCAAGGGGCCGTCCTCGGCGATGTACGGCGGCAGCGGCACCGGCGGCATCCTCAACTACGTGACCAAGCTGCCGACGGCGCAGCAGTTCGGCGAGGTCTCGGTCTCCGGCGGCAGCTTCAATCGCTACCAGGGCCAGTTCGACATGGGCGGCCCCGCCAACAAGGAAGGCACCGTGCTGTGGCGCCTGACCGGCGTGGTGCGCGACGGCGAGACCCAGGTCGACTTCACCAAGGACAACCGCGTCTTCATCGCGCCGGCCGTCACCTTCAAGCCGAACGAGGACACGACGATCACGATCCTCGCCAACTACCAGAGGGACCGGGCAGGGTGGGGCCTTCAGTTCCTGCCGGCTTCAGGCACCGTGTGGCCGAACAACGGCCGCACCATCCCGGTCTCGTTCTTCGCGGGCGTGCCGAGCTTCAACGCGTTCAACACCGAGATCGCAACCGCCGGCTACCAGCTCTCGCACAATTTCACCGACAACATCACGTTCCGGCAGAACCTGCGCTACGCCTATCAGCACAACGAGGAGAAGGTGTTTTACGGCGGAGGCTATACTGACGAGGCCGCGGGGCAGCTCGCGCGCTTCGGCAGCTACAGCAACTCCTACATCAACTCCTTCGCGGTGGACAACCAGCTCCAGGGCAAGTTCACCACCGGCATCCTCAGCCATACCACGCTGGTCGGGATCGACTATCGCAACACCTCCTTCCGCGACACCGCCTTTGGCGTCACGACCTCGGCCCCCGAGATCAACGTCTTCAATCCGGTCTACAGCTACGACTGGACCGTCGGCGCCATGAGCGACAACACCGGCGTCAAGCAGTCGCAGGTCGGCCTCTATGCGCAGGATCAGATCAAGCTCGGCCGGCTCTCGTTCCAGCTCGGCGGCCGCCAGGATTTCGTGACGACGCAGCTCGACAGCGGTATCAGCAACACATCGGTCTCGAAAGATGCTTCGGCTTTCACCGGCCGCGCCGCCGTGATGTACAATTTCGACAACGGCGCGCCGTATTTCAGCTACTCGGAATCGTTCCTGCCGGTGCTCGCGACGGGACCGGGCGGCCAGATGCTCACCCCTGAAACCGGCGTTCAGTACGAGGTCGGCGTCAAGTACCAGCCGTTCGGCTGGAACGCGCTGTTCACCTTCGCCGCCTTCGACCTGACGCGCGACAACGTCGTCACCTACGCGCCTGGGGCCACCTTTGCCGAACAGACCGGTCAGGTGAAATCGCGCGGCATCGAGCTCGAAGGCACGATGTCGCTCGCCGACGGCTGGAACCTGCGCGCCGCCTATGCCTATGTCGATGCCATGGTCACGCAGGATCCGGTGAATGTCGGCAAGGCGCCGGTCACCGTGCCGCTCAACCGCGCCTCGCTGTGGAGCGACTATACGCTTCAGGGCGGGCCGCTCGCCGGCCTCCAGTTCGGCGGCGGCGTCCGCTATGTCGGCGCGACCTGGGGTGATGATGCCAACACGTTCAAGGTGGGAGCCTCGACCATGCTGGACGCGCTTGTGGCCTACACCAGGGACAATTGGCGCCTGTCGCTGAACGTCACCAATCTCGCCGACACGCGCTATGTCGCTGCCTGCTACAGCCTGTCGGGCTGCTTCTACGCCGAGGGGCGCAAAGCCATCGGCAAGCTGACGTACCGCTGGTGAGCTTTGATGGCACAGGCATATAGACTCCCACTGGAGGTCGTCATGCCCGGGCTTGTCCCGGGCATCCACGTTTTTCTGTTCCGCGGGAAAGGCGTGGATGGCCGGGACAAGCCCGGCCATGACGCTGTGGAGACCTTAGCGGCCCAGTTTCCGACAGACCGCTTCATGAGAGGCGAACGATGAGAGCCATATTCGGTCGGTTGCATCGCTGGGCGGGCCTGCTCACGGCCGGATTCCTGTTCTTCTCCGGCATCACCGGGGCGATCATCTCCTGGGATCACGAGATCGACGACGTCCTGAACAGCCATCTGTTCGACGTCACCAGCAAGGGCCCGGCCATTCCCTCGATCGAGCTCGCCAGGCTGATCGAGCAGCGCGATCCCCGCGCACGCGTCGTCTACCTCTTCATGACGCCGGAGGAGGGCCACTCGCTGTGGTTCTTCGTCATGCCGCGGATCGATCCGGCAACCGGCAAGCGCTATCCGCTCGACTACAATCAGGTCTTCCTCGATCCCAACACGGGCGTCGAGCTGGGGCGGCGCTACTGGGGCGCGGTATGGCCGGTGACGCGGGAGAACTTCGTCTCGTTCCTCTACAAGCTGCACTACACCATGCACATCCCGGAATTCTGGGGCAGCGACCGCTGGGGCATGCGCCTGCTCGGCATCATCGCCATCATCTGGACCATCGACTGCTTCGTCGGCTTCTATCTGACCCTGCCGTCACGACGAGGCGCGAAGGCCGCGCGGGCTCCGCAGGTCACGCGCCAGCTCGAACGCGGCTTCTGGGCGCGCTGGGCGCCGGCCTGGACCATCAAGACGTCGGGCAGCGCCTACCGGATCAATTTCGACATCCACCGCGCCTTCAGCCTGTGGACCTGGGGGCTGCTGTTCGTCATCGCCTTCACGGCGTTCTCGCTGAACCTCTATTTCGAGGTGTTCTCGCCGCTGATGAAGATGGTGTCGAACTACACCCCGACGCCCTATGAGCAGCGGCCGTACCGCGATCTCGACGATCCCATCGAGCCCAAGGTGACGTTTGCCGACATCGCTGCGCGCGCGGCGGCCGACGGCAAGGGGCGAGGGTGGTCCACTCCGGTCGGCTCGATCAATTACGGCCCTGCCCATGGCGTCTATGCCGCCGCCTTCTTCCATCCCGGCGACGACCACGGCGCCGGCGGCGTCGGGCCGGCGCAGCTCTATTACGACAGCGAGGACGGCCGTCCGCTCGGCGAACGGCTGCCCTGGGTCGGCACTGCCGCCGACATCTTCGTGCAGGCGCAGTTTCCGCTGCATTCGGGACGGATTGTCGGGCTGTTCGGCCGCATCCTGATCTCGATCATGGGGCTGGTGGTGGCCGCGCTCTCCGTCACCGGCGTCGTGATCTGGTGGCGCAAGCGCCGCGCCCGCGTCCGCGTGCGCGAGACGGCTGCGATGCGGCTGAGCCGGCAACTGACGCCGGCGGAGTAGGGCACGCACGCAGGTTCGCTCGACCTGAATTATCGCGTGTCAGATACATGGGCACGACTTCGTGTCGAGGCCTTGGCCACGACACGAGACGTCGCTTGGCGCCATGGTCGAAGCGAGAAGGTCGAGGCGAGGCTGGTTCATCGCCGCCTCGCCTCCAGAAAGTCCTAGACCGCCTTCACGCTGATGGTCTTGGCAGGCTTCTGTGCTTCTTCCGTCTTTGGAAGAACGACCTTGAGCACGCCGTTCTTGAACGTCGCCTCGATCTTGTCGGAGTTGACGCTGTCGGGAAGGGCAAAGTACCGCTCGAAGCTGCCATAGCGGCGCTCCGAAACGTAGTAGTCCTTCTTCTTCTCCTCGGTCTCTTCCTTTTTCTCGCCCTTGATGGTGAGACCGCCGTTGGCAACCTTGACGTCGATATTCTTCTCGTCAAGCCCAGGCAGCTCGGCTGTAATTTCGTACGCCTTGTCACTTTCGGTGACGTCGACGGCCGGCGCGGACAGCTTTTTCGAGACATCGCGCTCAAGCCGCGCAAGTGAGCGGAATGGGCGATTCCAAAGGCCCTCGCCGAAATCCTCGAAGAGTCGGTCGATCTCGCCTCTCAGCGCCTCGAAGGGGTGCCAGGTTTCTCCCGCAACTGTCGGCGCGCCGGACGACTTTGTGACGGGCAGTTTGGTCTCGGTTGGCATGTTCAATCTCCTTTCCTGTTTGACCGGCACCGATCGGAGAAAAGAATATGTGCCCACCAGCGGCTCGGATTTGACCTCGGTCAATCGATCTTCCGATCTCTGCCCGCTCTCCGGGAGCCCCGCCGGTGATCGCCACGGCTTACGCATTTGATCGGAATCAAATCCGCTCCTGGGAACCTTCGCTAGCTTCGCTGCGTATTTAACTCGATTTGCAGTTGCGTCCGCCGGTGCCGGGTGGCCCATGTTTGCTTGCCTCTCCGACAAGATGGCCAAGCACTCCAGGACAGGTGGACGCGAGAGGATGCTGATGCGCACATACTATTTCGACATGAAGGATGGCGTTCCGGCTCGGGACAAGTCAGGCTTGGAGTTTGGAAGCGATGGCGCCGCCATTGCCCACAGCAAGAGCCTGGCGGAAGACGTTCGCACGAAAAGGCCGGGAGGCCATCCAGATCTCCGGATCGTTGTCATCGACGAGAACGGTCGGGAAGTTCATCGCGAACCGGTGTATTCGAAGAACAATTGACCATCGCTGTCCGCTTGCGCCGGCGGAGCAGAGCCCACGACGGCCCACCTGCCCACCGCGAATGAACCCTCCCACGAAACTGACGCACAAAGACTGAAGACAGCCCTTGCTTCGTGGGATCGCTATGAAGTGCCTTGCCTTACTCTGCCTGCTTGTCCTGGCCACGAGCGCAAATGCCGCCACTCCCGAGCAGCGCTATCTCGACCTGCGCGATCGTTACATTGCAAAGTTCTCCAAGGCGCCGGAAAACGACGAGACCTCCAGGCAGCATGATGCGGCGCTGAAGGAACTGACAGGCGTGCTGCGCGACCTCGTGGGACAGGTCACGATCAAGGGGCTGCCCGCAGAGGGCAAGTCGAACGCCGATACGCTCTTCAAGGGCGACTCCGGATTCGGCCATCTCGACGGGCTCGGCTTCGCCTCCGAGGGCGACAAGATGCAAGCCGTGGCGACCACGACCGCGCTGCTCAAGCACTGGCTGCGCGAGCACCGCGAGGACGGCATGCCGCAGGAGATCGACGCGGCGTTCAGGTCGGACCGCTTCTACTATTACGCGATCCAGGATTCCGCCTTCGCCAAATATGCCGAGTTGCCGATCACGAAGCCTGCGGCGGCCAGCGCCGCGGTCGCCGTTCTCGGCGTGCGCGGCAATGGTGATCTGAAGGGGTCGCCGCGTGAGATCGACGTCGTCGCGATCCGGGGCGAGAAGGTCTACTTCCTCGCCGTGACCGACGCCGTGAAGACGACCGAGATCCCAGCTTGCGAGAAGGTCTGGAAGCAGATGATGGCCAGGAAAACCCCGCAGGACAGCATGGCCAAGGAAGACCAGGCGATGGACGCCTACACAAAATGCTTCGCCAAGGAAGCGCCAAGCCAGAGCTGGTTCGCTGCGGCCGTCAAGAAGGCGCAGGGCCAGCTCGAGTTGCTGCCGCTGCGCTAGAGCGCGCTGCCGCCGAGATTCCACCCGCGGCCAACTTCAACCGCTTATCGTTCCCCCGCGCGAAAATCTCGCGGTTCGGTCGACGAGAAAGACGACAAGGTCCGTGTCGCGATCGTGGCCGAGTTTGCTGACGCTCTGAAGAGTGTCTGAGGTCGGTCTGCCCGTGCAGAAGACCCGTCTGACGTCGATAGACATAGGAAGCGCGATCTGCGCTGCCTTTCTCGCATCTTCGATCGAAATTTTCGAGCGCTCTACCTCGTCGAGCGGCTTTCCGAACGCCTCAGCACGTAGCCGCAACGCGCGATCAGGCGCGCTCGATGGCACGCTGATTGGGAAGGGTCAGTGACAGAGACTGTCACGCCCAAACAGCGTCATTCGTGCCCTCAGTACGGCGAGTAGTATTGCCGGCGATAGGGATAGGGGTCGCCGTAGTACCCTGGCGCAGAGTACCCTCGCTCGTAGTACCCGGGCCCGCCATAGCCGGACCCGTAGGCCCCATAGGCGGCGGCTCCAGCCGCGGCACCCAAGATGCCAAGGCCGATTGCGGCCCCCGGAGCGGCGCGGTAGTAGCCGCGACCGCGGTAGTGGCGTCGGTAGTAGACCTCTGTCACCCCGGACGAAGAAACCGCTTGTTTCGGAAGACTCGTGCTAGGCGAGATCGGAGCTGCCTCCGAGGGCAGCACTGAGCCGAGGATCGCCGCGCCGAAGAGCGAGACGGCAACCACGCATTTCATTGTCTGCTGGTTCATGATCGTATCCTCTCGAATTTGGAGCATCTCAAGCGGCAAGTCACTTGCGTGCCACTGGCCGAGAAAGAACCTCGACGCGGGGCACTCTTGAGGGGCGCTGGTGGCGGCGGATTTGAGGATTCGTGGTTCTAGCGAACTCACAGACCCGCCTCCGTACTCACGCTCCGACTTGGCCGATTACTTGGTGCAAGTTACTTGGCGCAAGTTTACTTGGCGCAAGTCTTGTCCGCCTTCAAAGCCGCTTCTGCCGAAGCCTTTGTCGTGTGAGCGGTGCCGATAACCTTCATGCTGCCGCCGGCAGGCTGACTCTCGACGATCTGACACTTCATGGTCGCGGTATCCTGAGCCAGGTAGAACGAGGAGGGCGATTGGCCAACGGTCTTGCCCGTCTCAGCTGCGACTGACGGAGAAGCGAATGCGAGAACGGCGACTGCCGCCAATAGAGTTCTTTTCATAGTATCCACCAATTGTTACGCGTCCGGATCGGACAAAGAATGAACAGGGCGGGCCGACAAGGGTTCCTGCGATCGCCGATTTGTTTTTTGCGCGTGGATTGATGGAGCGAAAAACGATGTGCTTGGGCGGAAGCCGTGCGCAAAAAATCACGCAGAGTGCCCCAGCCGGCTTGCGACGCAGTCAGATCAAAGCGCACTCCCGCCGAGATTCCACCCGCGGCCGCCCTCGCCAAAGATCTCGTATCCCGTCGCCGTCACCGCGACCGTGTCCTCGAGCTTGATGAAGCCGCGCCTGGGATGCTTCATCGTGGTCTCGATCGAGACCACCATGCCGGGCTCGAGCGGGTGGCGAGCGTCGATATCGTCATAGGGAACCGGACCCTTGGCGGTCAGGCGAGGGGCCTCGTGGCTGACGAGGCCCATGCCGTGGGCCAGGAAATCCGTGCAGTCGCGCCGGGTGATCTGGGCGAGCTGCCGCTCGGCCGCGACATAGATGCCGCCGCCCATGGCGCCCGGACGGACTGCGGCGAAGGCGGCGCGCTGCACCGCCTCGATCTCGGCCAGACAATCCTTCAGCTCGGCATCCGGATCGCCCAGCACGGCCATGCGGGCGAGGTCGCCGATATAGCCGTGATAATTGCCGCCGGAGTCGAGCGACAGCAGGTGTCGCTGACGGGCGGGCAGGCGAGCGGATGCCGGCAGAGAGTCCCGTTCGCAACGGTGTTGCCGCCGCCGTGAACGGCGCGACCTTAGAGGAGCCGACCGTTTCCTTCTTGCCCATGTGATGAGGGACTTCGGTCTTCGGGCCGCCGCTATAGTGGTGACCGTTCTCTTCCTTGTCCGTGCTCTGTGCCATCGCGGGCACGGCAGGCGCGGCGGCGGCAACGATGGCAATCAGTGTTCTAGTGAATCATGTCCGTTCTCCCGGTGAATGACACATCAAAGCAGAAACGGCGGAGCTCATACTTGATGCGCCCCAAGGTCGAAATCGGTCGTGGCGATCGTCGAGCCCGACCTACATCGTCCGTGCGCCGGGCCGTCCGGACCCATTGACGTGCCTCAATTGGTCGGAGACGAAAACGAGTCATCCTGAGTGCTTGCAATCCACAACCAGGAGCTTGTCATGCGCGCTTTGACCTTTGCCGCCGCGCTACTCGTCACGACGCTCGGGCATGCCGCCTGGGCCCAATCAGCCGCGGAGCACCAGGGGCACCACCCCGACCAGAAGGAGGCGCAGGAGCAGCCCAAGCCCAAGGCGGTCCCGCCGGGTCCGGCCGGCTCTCAGAGCATGAATGGCGGCGGAATGATGGGCGGGAGGATGCCCATGGTGGACATGGCGAAAATGATGGAGATGATGCGGCAGTCCGGGGACGGAATGGGCATCGATACCATCGATCACATCGAGGGCCGGATCGCGTTCCTCCGCACCGAGCTTAAGATCACCGACGCGCAGCAGCCCGCCTGGAACACGTTCGCCGATGCCTTGCGGACGAACGCCAGGACGTTGGGAGAGATGCGCGGTTCGATGATGTCGCAGCAAGGCGCCGGCGCTCCGGGCCTGGTCGAAAAGCTCGTGTTCCAGGAGAAGTGGCTCGCGGCGCGGTTCGAAGGCACCCGCGCGATGAAGTCGGCGCTGACGAACATGGTCGCGATGTTTTCCGAAGAGCAGAAGAAGACCGCGGACGAGTTGCTCGCGCCGCAGATGGGCATGATGCCGATGATGTCGCCGATGCGGGGCGGAGGCATGATGGGCACGGGAATGCAGCCCGGCAAGCCGATGCAGTGAGGCCCTGCGGGCCTGGCGCCGTTGATCTGCGTCAACAATGATGGCAGCCGCGCCTCTAAGCTGCCGACAGCTACAGGAGCGTGCTGATGTCGGTGGAGGATCATTCCGGGTATATGGAGCGCCCTCAAAAGGCCATGTCCACCAAAGCCAAGGCCGGTTTGGTCCTTGTAGGATTCCTGATTATCGCCGGCGCGCTCTTGTTCACCGAGCATAGGGCGCACGTGCTCGGATTGTTGATCTGGCTTCCGCTTCTCGCCTGTCCCCTGATGCACTTCTGCATGCATGGCGGACACGGCCACAATCACGGCGGTGGCCGACCGAACGATCCAAGGAGCGTGTGATGCACGACACCGGGCCCGCCTACGGTCTCTGGAGCCTCGTCATCGTCAATTCGGCGGTCTTCATCCTGTTCGCCTACAGCTTCTTCAAGCCGCAGACCGCCCGCGACTGGCGCTCGTTCGGCGCCTTCAGCGCGTTTCTGGTGGCGCTGTTCGTGGAGATGTACGGCTTTCCGCTCACCATCTACTTCCTTTCGGGCTGGCTGCAGTCGCACTACCCGAACGTCGACTGGTTCTCCCATGACGCCGGCCACCTGCTCGAGATGATGTTTGGCTGGAAGACCAATCCGCACGCCGGACCGTTCCACATCCTGAGCTTCATCTTCATCGGCGCGGGTTTCGTCCTGATCTCTGCCGCATGGAGGGTGCTGTACGACGCGCAGCAGACCCGGAGCCTCGCGACCACCGGGCCCTACGGCTACGTCCGGCACCCGCAGTACGTCGGTTTCGTCCTGGTGATGTTCGGCTTCCTGCTGCAGTGGCCGACGATCCTCACCCTGGCGATGTTTCCGGTGCTGACGATCATGTACTTGAAGCTCGCGCGCGACGAGGAGCGGGACGCCAGGTCGGAATTCGGCGATGCCTATGCAAAGTACGCCGCGGAAGTTCCGGGCTTCATACCGCGCCTGAGCGGAATTCTCGGCCGGGGCTCGACCGGCGGCACCTATCGTCACGGCTGATCCGGGGCGCTGACGATGCGCGACATACCGTATCGCTGGCGCCTATCCTCGATGCTGCTGGCGGCCTCCGGCATCCTGCTGATCGGGGTCGGCATCTACTTCCTTGTCCTTCGGACGCCGTTGTTGCCGGAGGATATCCGGTACATGAGCCTTACCCCGGCGGAGATGCAGTCGATCGGGCCTCGGCTGACATCGTGGCTCACCCAGGTGTTTCGCGTCATGGGCGGTTACGTGGCGGCTACCGGAGTGCTCGCGCTCACCCTGGCCTCGACGTCCTTCCGCGACCGTCACGTTGTGGCGGTGGCCGGTGCCGGGGTGGCCGGCGCGCTCTCGATCGGGTTAATGGCCGCCGTCAACTTCATGATCCATTCCGATTTCAAATGGGTCCTGCTCGGCATGGCGCTCGTCTGGGCGGCGAGCATCGCAATGTTCGTCCGTGAATCCACGACTTCTCCGCGGGCGGCGGTCGAGCCAGGCGCGAGACCCTGACCTACGTCAATACCGGAACGGCGGATCCGGCCGACAATCACGTCCCGAAAGGGCAGCCATGCGCGAAGCCGTGTTCACAGCGGAGGGACTGACGAAGACCTACGTCTCGGGCGAGGTGATGGTGCATGCCCTCAACGAGGTCGACCTCGAAATCGCCGAGAAGGAAGTGGTCGTGCTGCTCGGCCCCTCCGGCAGCGGCAAGACCACGCTGCTCAACATCATGGGCGGTCTCGACCGGCCGACCAGCGGCAGGCTGTTCTTCCGCGATATCGACCTGACCGATCTCGAAGACCGCGAGCTCACAAAGTATCGCCGCGACCACGTCGGTTTCGTCTTCCAGTTCTACAATCTCGTTCCGAGCCTCACCGCCTATGAAAACGTGGCGTTGGTCACCGAGGTGGCCAGGAATCCGATGCGGCCGGCCGACGCCCTCGCTCTGGTCGGGCTCGCGGAGCGGATGCATCACTTTCCCGCGCAGCTATCCGGCGGCGAACAGCAGCGCGTGGCCATCGCCCGTGCGATCGCCAAACGCCCGGCGGTGCTGCTCTGCGACGAGCCGACCGGGGCGCTGGATTCGAAGACCGGCATTCGAGTGATCGAAGCGCTGCTCGGGGTCAACCGGCAGCTAGGTACCACGACGGTCATCATCACGCACAACGCCAGCATCCAGCAGGTCGCCGACCGCGTGCTGTTCTTCGCCGACGGCCGGATCTCCCGCATCCAGAAGAACGAGACCCGGCGGGAAGCCGCCGAACTCACCTGGTGACGATATGACGGCGCTCGACATCAAGCTGTTTCGGGACGTCAGACGGCTCTGGGCGCAGGTGCTCGCCGTCGCGCTGGTCGTCGGCGGGGGCGTCGCGACCCTGGTGCTCGCGGTCGGATCGCATCGCTCGCTCGAAGAGACGCGGGTCGCGTATTACGAACGTTACGGCTTCGGCGACGTGTTCGCCCAGGCAAAGCGGGCGCCCAAAGCGCTCGCCGACAGGATAGGCGAGATCCCCGGCGTTGCCGCCGTCGACGTGCGCATCGCCAAGCTGGCGCTGCTGGACATCCCCGGCTTCTCCGAGCCCGCCAGCGGGCAGTTCGTTTCGTTGGCCGACAACGGCGAGGCGCATCTCAATCGGCTCTACATGCGCTCCGGGCGGCTTCCGGAATCAGGAAAGACCGAGGAGGTCGTCGTCAACGAGCCGTTCGCGCGTGCTCACGGCTTCTCGGAGGGGGCGCGGTTCTCGGCAATCCTGAACGGTAAGAAGCGCGAACTCGTCATCGTCGGCACGGCCCTGTCCCCCGAGTTCGTCTATACGGTCGGCCCGGGAGACCTGATGCCGGACGACCGCCGCTTCGCGATCGTCTGGATGTCGGAAAAGGCACTCGCCGGCGTCTACGATCTCGACGGCGCCTTCTCGGCGGTGTCGGTCAAGCTGCAGCCCGGCGCCTCCGAGCGCGCGGTGATCTCACAGCTCGACGTCTTGCTCGATCCCTACGGCGGGCAGGCGGCCCACGGCCGGAAGGACCAGACCTCGCACGCGTGGCTCGATCATGAACTCGACATGCTCAACAACATGAGCCGAACGCTGCCGCCGATCTTCCTTCTGGTCTCCGCCTTCCTGGTCAATCTTACCTTGAGCCGACTGGTCGCGCTCGAGCGCGAGCAGATCGGTCTTCTTAAGGCGATAGGCTACGCCGACAGCAGCATCGTTCTGCACTATTTCAAGTTCGTCGCCCTCATTGTCGCGACGGGGATCGTTTTGGGCAGCGTCACCGGGACTTGGCTCGGATTGCGGATCACCGCGCTGTTCGGGGACTTCTTTCACTTCCCATTCCTGGTTTTCGCGAAGGCGCCTGACCTGTACCTCATCGCCGGCGCGCTCAGCGCGGCCGCTGCCGCTATCGGTGCGCTGCGGGCGCTGCGGGAAGTGGTGAAGCTTCCGCCGGCCGTCGCCATGCAACCGCCGGCCCCTCCGGTCTATAGGCGGCTGCTCCCGGCAAGCATCCAATTGGACCAGGTCGTGTCGCAGCCGACGCTGATGATGGTCCGCAACATCGCGAGGCACCCGGTCCGGGCGGCTTTCACGGCGCTTGGGATGGCGCTGGCCACCGCGATCCTGGTCGTCTCGCTGTTCACCCGGGACACGATGGAGCAGCTCATCGACGTGACCTACTTCCTCGCCGATCGGCAGGACGCGACCATCGGTTTCGCGGAGAAGCGGATCGAGAACGTCGTGGAGCAGGTGAACCGGCTGCCGGGCGTTTTCGCCGCCGAGCCGTTCCGAGAGGTGCCCGTCCGCATCCGCCACGGCAACGTCGAACGCCGGATCACGATCAACGGCCGGCCAGCCGACGCTGATCTGAGGCGCATCATCGACTCCGACCTTCGACCGGTCGTGGTTCCGGAGACCGGCCTCGCGATTTCCGGCATGCTCGGTCACATCCTCGGGGCAGGGGCCGGCGACACCGTCGAGCTCGATTTGCTGGAGGGTGCCCGTCGCACGGTGACGATGCCGATCGTGGCGACCGTCGAGGACTTTTTCGGCATCAGGGGAATGATGGACATCGAGGCGCTCCGTAAGCTGATGCGCGAAGCGCCTGTGGTGAGCAGCGTCAACCTCAGCCTCGACGAGAATCGCAAGGAGGATTTCTACGCCGCGGTGAAGTCCATGCCGACGGTCGGCGGCGTGGCGCTGCAGCGTGTCTCTCTGGCGAACTTCCGCAAGACCGTCGCACTGCTCGTCACCACGATGGCCAGCATCTACACGGGCCTTGCTGCCGTGATCGCGTTCGGAGTGGTCTACAACAACGCCCGGATCTCCTTGTCCGAACGGGCGCGTGAATTGGCGAGTCTGCGCGTGCTGGGCTTCACGCGCGGTGAGGTTCTGCGCATCCTGCTGCTAGAGCTCGCCATCCTGACGCTGATCGCGCAGCCGCCCGGGTGGGCTATGGGTTACGGGCTCGCCTGGGTCATGAAGACGAACCTGGCCGGCGAGTTGATGCGCGTCCGCCTCGTCGTCGAGCATTCGACCTACGTCCTCGCCACCTCCGTGGTGGTGCTGGCCGCCCTCGCTTCCGCGGTCGTCATCCGTGAGCGCATCGATAAACTGGACCTCGTCGCGGTCCTCAAGACGCGAGACTAGCCATGTCGGCAAACTGGACCAAACGTATCATCGGAGCTGCGGCCCTGGCCGGGATCGCGGGCGGACTGGCGTGGTTTGCCTGGCCCCGCCCGGTTCTGGTCGATCTTGCGACCGTCGCGAAAGGCCCCATCGAAGTAACGGCGGACGACGACGGCAAGACGCGCGTCCGCCACGTCTACACCGTCTCGGCGCCCATCGCAGGCAAGGTCCTGAGGATTTCGCATCCGCTCGGCGAGCAGGGGCCTTCGCTTCATGTCGGCGACGAAGTCGTCGCCAACCAGACGGTCATCGCCCTGATGCAGCCGACGCTGCCGGGATTCATCGACGTGCGCTCGCGCGACCAGCTTCAGGCCGAGGTCTTGGCTGCGGATGCCGCCATCCAGCAGCAGGAGGCCGAGGTGCAGCGGATCGAAGCTGCCTTGGGCTTTGCCAAGACCGAATTCCAGCGGGCCCAGACACTCGCGCGGACGCAGACCATCTCCGCGCAGGCCTTCGACAAGGCCAAGTTCGACGTGGCCACCAACGAGGCCGCCCTGGCGAGCGCGAAGGCCCAGGTCGACATGCGTCGCGCGGTGCGGACCAGCCTGGCGGCCCGGCTGATGGACCCGGCCAATGCTGCCCCGTCGGCGGAGCCGACCTGCTGTGTGCGGGTGCTCGCGCCTGCAAGCGGAAGAGTGCTGAAGATCATCCAGGACAGCGAGGCAACGGTCCTGCCTGGGACACCGCTGGTCGACATCGGCAACCCTCTCGATCTGGAGGTCGTAGCTGACCTGCTCTCGACCGATGCCGTCCAGATCAAGGTGGGTGCGCCCGTCCGGATCGACGGCTGGGGCGGGCAGCCCGTCAGGGGCAAGGTTGTCCGGGTGGACCCGGCCGGCTTCCTGAAGGTCTCGGCGCTCGGCATCGAGGAGCAGCGGGTCCGGGTGACCATCGATTTCAGCGACCCGCCCGAGACGTGGGCTTCGCTTGGACACGACTATCGCGTCGTCGTCCACGTTACCACCTGGAGCACTCCGGACGCCCTGACCGTGCCGGTGAGCGCTCTGTTCCGGAAAGGTGACCAGTGGGCTGGTTTTGCCGACGAGAACGGCCGCGCTCGGAGCACTTCGGTACAGATAGGCCACCGGAACAGCCGGCTGGCTGAGGTGCTCTCCGGACTGGCGGCAGGCGATCGGGTAGTCCTGCATCCCAGCGACCGAATTGCCGAGGGGACCAGGATCGCGCAGCGGGAAGCGCGGTGACCGTTACACGCAAGTCCCGCTCGTGGCAGCCGATCCGCACCGCAAGGACAATGCGAGACAGCGTCAGCGCGCACTCCCGCCGAGATTCCACCCGCGGCCGCCCTCGCCAAAGATCTCGTATCCCGTCGCCGTCACCGCGACCGTGTCCTCGAGCTTGATGAAGCCGCGCTTGGGATGCTTCATCGTGGTCTCGATCGACACCACCATGCCGGGCTCGAGCGGGTGGCGAGCGTCGATATCGTCGTAGGGAACCGGACCCTTGGCGGTCAGGCGAGGGGCCTCGTGGCTGACGAGGCCCATGCCGTGGGCCAGGAAATCCGTGCAGTCGCGCTGGGTGATCTGGGCGAGCTGCCGTTCGGCCGCGACATAGATGTCGCCGCCCATGGCGCCCGGACGGACTGCGGCGAAGGCGGCGCGCTGCACCGCCTCGATCTCGGCCAGACAGTCCTTCAACTCTGCATCCGGATCGCCCAGCACGGCCATGCGGGCGAGGTCGCCGATATAGCCGTGATAATTGCCGCCGGAGTCGAGCGACAGCACCTCGCCTTGCTCCCAGCGCTGCGCCGACGGCGCGCGGTTGTGGCTGTTGCCGCAGGCCAGCAGGCAGTATTCGAAGGTGAGCCCGCGGTTGACCTCGGCGACGCGCAAGCTGTCCGACAATTGCTGCTTGGTCGTGCCGGGACCGTGCCCGGCGATCACCTCCAGCATCGAGGCGATCACCAGTTCAGACGCCGTCTTCAGCTTGGCCAGCTCGTCGGCGGACTTGACCGCGCGCAGACGCTCCAGCACCAGCAGCGCGTCCTTGAGGTCGGCCGCGGGCAGGGCGTCGGCCAGCGCCTGGCCCGCATCCATCGGCAGGAACGCCATCTCGACCCCGACCCGCTTCATCGGCACGCCGGCGTCGTTCAAGGCCGCGACGGCCCGCGTGATCGCGTCGACCGAGCCGCTCGACTCGGTCCGGACCTGCGGCACCCAGGGCGGCGCCACGGCGCGCTGATGGGTCTCCAGGCGGTGGCCGACATAGACGGACTTTTCCGGCGCGCCCTTGGGATAGACCAGGACGGGCAGATAGCGGCTGACACCCATGGCATCCATGTAGTCGAAGAAGATCGCGCGCTCGGCCCCGAGCAGGTACTGCACATTATGCTTGGAGGTCGCGACCAGGACGTCGAGGCCGGCTGCTTCCATCAGGCGGTCGAGCTTGGCGGCATCGAATGGAATGGCGCGCGAGCTGGCTCCGCGGGCGACGTTCGACTGCATGACGAACCTCCCAATAGGCGACGGTTTGGACCGCCGGAGTTCTTGCCGGCGACCATCCGAGCGACCGTCGGATCGTCGCAGCGCGCCGGGATTGTCCGCCGGGAGCGGGGTTCTGGGTAGCTGCGGATTTGGCTGGCCTGACCTGCACGACCATATCCATGATTCGCATAAGGTATATTATGGAATATATTTATATACAAATAGATCAGTTATTTAGGCAGAATTCCTGCCACCGCACCTTCGCTCCAGCGCCATTTTCGGTCCGGCCCTCGAACGTCATGCCAGCTCTTGACGGCTACTGTGCATGGGGTTGTTTTTCGCGTTTTTGAATCCGGCTCCATGTACCGAAAGCCGATTGCCGTGACGTGGTCCGGCTGCAATAAGCGAGGCTTCGCGAGATCGCAGATGACCTTCCGACGTGACCTCCGTATAGGTCTGCATCTCAGAACAACAACAAACCTTCCGAGGAAGCAGACCCATGAGCTTTTCCCGACGCACGCTTCTCAAGGCCTCCGCCGCGACCGCGGTCCTGGGCGGCCTCGGTGCGCCCCATGTAGCCCGCGCCCAGAGCGCCGAGTTCAGCTACAAATACGCCAATAACCTGCCGGACACCCATCCGCTGAACGTGCGCGCCAAGGAGATGGCGGCGGCGATCAAGAGCGAGACGAACGGCAAGTTCGATCTCCAGATATTCCCGAACAACCAGCTTGGCTCCGACACCGACATGCTGAGCCAGATCCGCTCCGGCGGCGTCGAGTTCTTCACGCTGTCGGGCCTGATCCTGTCGACCCTGGTACCGGCGGCCTCCATCAACGGCATCGGCTTCGCGTTCCCGGACTACGACACGGTCTGGAAGGCCATGGACGGCGATCTCGGCGGCTTCGTCCGCGGCGAGATCAAGAAGGCCGGCCTGGAGGTCATGGACAAGATCTGGGACAACGGCTTCCGCCAGACCACGTCGTCGTCCAAGCCGATCACCGGTCCCGACGACCTCAAGGGCTTCAAGATCCGCGTGCCGGTGTCGCCGCTGTGGACCTCGATGTTCAAGGCGTTCGATGCAGCGCCCGCCTCGATCAATTTCAGCGAGGTCTATTCCGCGCTCCAGACCAAGATCGTCGAGGGCCAGGAAAACCCGCTGGCGATCATCTCGACCGCAAAGCTCTACGAGGTGCAGAAATACTGCTCGCTGACCAACCACATGTGGGACGGCTTCTGGTTCCTGGCCAATCGCCGCGCCTGGAGCGCGCTGCCGGAGGATGTGCGCACCATCGTCGCCAAGAACATCAATGCCGCCGCGGTCAAGGAGCGCGAGGATACCGCCAAGCTCAATGCCAACCTCCAGCAGGAGCTCGCGGCCAAGGGCCTGACCTTCAACCAGCCCACGGTCGGCCCGTTCCGCGACAAGCTGCGGACCGCCGGCTTCTATGCCGAGTGGAAAGGCAAATATGGCGATCAGGCCTGGGACCTCCTGGAGAAGGCCGTCGGCAAGCTCTCGTAACGCGTTGGGGCCGTCATGGCTCATATCGAGGTTGAGGTGACCGAAGTGGCGGGCGAGGTGGCTGTTCAGTCCCCTCGCCGATCCTCACTGCTGGCATCGCTCGAGCGCGTCCTCGGCCTCGCCGTCGAAATCCCGGCCGCGACGCTGGTGGTCGCCGAGATCGTGATCCTGTTTGCCGGCGTGGTCGCGCGCTACGGCCTGCATCGGCCGCTGATCTGGTCGGACGAGCTCGCCTCGATCCTGTTCCTGTGGCTGGCCATGCTGGGCGCGGCGGTCGCATTCCGCCGCTCCGAGCACATGCGCATGACCGCAATCGTCGCGAGTGCCAAGCCTGCGATGCGGGCCTATCTCGATCTGGTCGCGACCGCTGCGGCGCTGGCGTTTCTGGCGCTGATCGTCTGGCCGTCCTGCGACTACGCCTATGAGGAAAGCTTCATCACCACGCCGGCGCTCCAGATCTCGAACATCTGGCGTGCCGCGGCGCTGCCGGCGGGCATCTGCCTGATGGCGGCGTTCGCGCTGCTGCGGCTGCTGCGCGCCGCCGACTACCGCATGGTGCTGACGGCCGTGATCTCCGTTGCCGTCGTCGTCGGTCTGTTCTGGCTGGCGCAGCCTTATCTGCGGCCGCTCGGCAATCTCAACCTGGTGATCTTCTTCGTCGGCGTCGCCGGCTTCTGCGTCTTTGCCGGCGTTCCCATTGCGTTCGGCTTTGGCCTCGCGATCTTCGGCTATCTGGCGCTGACCACGCGCACGCCGGTCATGGTGCTGATCGGGCGGATGGACGAGGGCATGAGCCATCTCATCCTGCTCTCGGTGCCGCTATTCGTGTTTTTGGGCCTGCTGATCGAGATGACCGGCATGGCGCGGGCCATGGTGGCGTTCCTGGCGAGCCTGCTGGGGCATGTCCGCGGCGGCCTGCATTACGTGCTGGTCGGCGCCATGTACCTGGTCTCCGGCATATCCGGCGCCAAGGCCGCGGACATGGCCGCGGTTGCGCCCGTGCTGTTCCCGGAGATGAAACAGCGTGGCGCCCGCCCCGGCGACCTCGTCGCGCTTCTTGCGGCCACGGGGGCCCAGACCGAGACCATCCCGCCGAGCCTCGTGCTGATCACGATCGGCTCGGTCACCGGCGTCTCGATCGCGGCGCTGTTCACTGGCGGCCTGCTGCCCGGCGTCGTGCTCGCGATCACGCTCTGCATGCTGGTGTGGTGGCGCTACCGCCACGAGGACATGAGCCATGTCCGGCGTGCCACGGGCAGCGAGATCGGCAAGACCTTCGTCGTCGCCCTGCCCGCGCTCGCGCTGCCCTTCGTGATCCGCTACGCCGTGGTCGAGGGCATCGCCACGGCCACCGAGGTCTCCACCATCGGCATCGTCTACGGCGCGCTGGTCGGCCTCCTGGTCTACCGCCGCTTCGACTGGCGGCGGCTGTTTCCGATGCTGGTCGAGACCGCGGCGCTGTCCGGCGCCATCCTCCTGATCATCGGCACCGCCACCGGTATGGCCTGGGGCCTGACCCAATCCGGCTTCTCGCGCTCGCTGGCGGCGGCCATGACGGGATTGCCGGGCGGCTCGGCGACCTTCATCGCCGTGTCCATCCTGGCCTTCACCATCCTCGGCAGCGTGCTGGAGGGCATCCCGGCGATCGTGCTGTTCGGGCCGCTGCTGTTTCCGATCGCCCGCGCCGTCGGTGTGCATGAGGTGCACTATGCGATGGTGATCATTCTGGCCATGGGTATCGGGCTATTCGCCCCGCCCTTCGGCGTCGGCTATTATGCCGCCTGCGCCATCGGACGCGTCGACCCGGCCGAAGGCATCAGGCCGATCTGGGGCTATCTGCTGGCGCTGCTGGTGGGATTGATCATCGTCGCGATCTTCCCCTGGATCTCGATCGGATTTCTTTGAAGCGCTTTGAGGAGGGTGTCGATGAGCAAGCGGCAGAACCCGTACAATATCGGCCTCGACAAGACGCCCGCCAATTACGTGCCGCTGAGTCCGCTGAGCTTCCTCGCGCGCAGCGCCGCGGTCTATCCCGATCACGTCAGCACGGTCTATGAAGGCCGCAGCTTCACCTGGGCGCAGACCTACGAACGCTGCCGGCGCTTTGCGTCTTACCTCGCAGGCAAGGGCATCGGCGTTGGCGACACCGTCGCGGCAATGCTGCCGAACATCCCGGCGATGAACGAGGTGCACTTCGCGGTGCCGATGACCGGCGCCGTGCTCAACGCGCTCAACATCCGCCTCGATGCACCTTCGATCGCGTTCCAGCTCGATCATGGCGGGGCCAAGATCATCCTGGTCGATCCCGAGTTTTCGGGCGTCATTACCGATGCGCTGGCGCAGATGAGCGGACCGAAGCCGTTCGTGATCGACGTCGACGATGCCGCCTTCAAGGGCGGCAAGCGCATCGGCGAGATGGAATATGAGGCCGCCGTCGCGCAGGGCGATCCCGGCTTCGCCGCGATCCCGCCCAAGGACGAATGGGACGCGATCGCGCTGAGCTACACCTCGGGCACGACCGGCAATCCCAAGGGCGTCGTCACCCATCATCGCGGCGCTTATCTCAACGCCGTCAGCAACATCCTTGCCGGCAATCTCGGCCAGCATCCGGTCTATCTCTGGACGTTGCCGATGTTCCATTGCAACGGCTGGTGCTTCCCCTGGACCATCGCGGCCTCAGCCGGCATCAATGTCTGCCTGCGCAAGGTCGAGCCGACCAAGATCTTCGAGCTGATCAAGCAGCACGGCGTCACCCACATGTGCGGCGCGCCGATCGTCTACAACACGCTGATCAATGCGCCCGACGCGCCAAAGGGCAATGTCGCCCGCCGCGTCGTCGGCCTGATCGCAGGCGCGGCGCCACCGGTTGCGGTGCTCGAAGGCGCGGAAAACATCGGCATCAAGCTGACGCATGTCTACGGCCTGACCGAAGTCTATGGCCCCGCTTCCGTCTGCGCCGAGCAACCCGGCTGGGACGAGCTTCCGCCGGCCGAACGCGCACGCATGAAGCGGCGGCAGGGTGTGCCCTACCCGCTCGAGGAAGGCGTCACCGTGATCAATCCGCAGACCATGCAGGAGGTGCCGCGCGACGGCGAGACCATCGGCGAGGTCATGTTCCGCGGCAACATCGTGATGAAGGGCTATCTCAAGAACGACAAGGCCACGAAGGAAGCCTTCGAGGGCGGCTGGTTTCACACCGGCGATCTCGGCGTGCTCGACGAGCACGGCTATGTCATCATCAAGGACCGCGCCAAGGACATCATCATCTCCGGCGGCGAGAACATTTCGTCGGTCGAAGTCGAGGACATCCTCTACAAGCACCCGGCCGTGCTGTTCGCCGCCGTCGTCGCCAAGCCCGATCCGAAATGGGGCGAGGTGCCCTGTGCCTTCGTCGAGCTGAAGGACGGCGCCAGTGCAACCGAAGCCGAGATCATCGCCTTCTGCCGCAGTCACATGTCGGGCTTCAAGACGCCGAAGGCGGTCGTGTTCGGGCCGATCCCGAAGACGTCCACGGGCAAGATCCAGAAATTCCTGCTGCGCAACGAGGTCGGCTCGGCAAAGGCAATCTCGGCCTGAGCCGCGCCGATATCCCGCAATCACGTAAAGACGCGGATTGACGTTGTGTCTCTGCGGTCATCGCGATTCGCGCTGAAACCGATCATGCATGTTCGACGACATCGGGACATGACAGGAAAAGATTGGAAAACATTAGAGACACATTTACGATTCCGCCTCGTCGGATTCGCTGCTTCCACCTGATTCGCCGCGCGGGCTGCGCGGCCGGCGTCCGGCGCGGTTGGGGCGCTTCATGCGGTTTGTGTCTTGAGCGCAGACGTACGTGCGCGTCTGGCGCTGCTGCTATTGACGGCCGGATTGCTGCTGCCGCGCGCGGCCGACGCGCAGGTTATGCGCGAGTTCGGCGCGTTCGGGGGCGCCGAGAATCTTGGCCCTCCAGGTCCGAACGCGCCGGGCAACGGTTTTAATAATTTTGGCGGCGGCAACAATTTTGGCGCCATGGGCGGCCCTATGTTCGGCGGCCCGCAGCCATCCGGCCTTGGCGGAGCACCGCCTGGCAATGGCGGCGCCGGCGGCATGCAGCCGAACTATGGCTGGAACGCAGAGCCGCCGGGATTTGCGGCACGGTTCGGCATGCGGCAGGCCTTCGGCGGCGGTTCTGACGCCGCTTCGCAGGGCGGGACGGCGCAGGCCACGTTCCTGGCGATGACACAGTTCACGCAGACCCTGCTCGATCCCGCCATCGACGGCCGCGGCATCGGCTCGGCCGAGCTCGACGCAGAGCTCGCCGCCTACGCCGATATCGGCAACGACCCGACGCATGGCGGCATCGGCCGCGAGGCCTATGGAGCGATCTACGGCCGGCCCTCGCTCGCGAGTCCGCACTGGAACGTCTGGGCGGCCGGCTTCGGCGGCTCGCAGATGTCGACCGGCGGCACCGGCTCGGCCAGCCGCAGCTTTGGTACCGTGGCCGGAGCCGATTATTCGCTCTCGCCGCAGACCCGGATGGGCTTTGCGCTGGCCGGCGGCGGCACCGGCTTCGCCAACAATTTTTCGAGCGGCCGCTCCGATCTGTTCCAGGCCGGCGCCTTCGTCAGGCACACGGTCGAATCAGCCTATGTTTCGACCGGTCTGGCTTACGGTTGGCAGGCGATCAGCAACGATCACCCGGTGACGCCGGCCGGCTCCGGCCAGTTCGCCGCGGCGATCAACGCCAACGCCTATTCTGGCCGCCTCGAAGGCGGCTATCGTTTTGCCACGCCGTGGGTTGGCATCACGCCCTATGCGGCGGCGCAGGTCACCACCTTCCGCCTGCCCTCCTCCTCCAATGCGCCGCAGCCACCTGGGCCACCTGGCGCCGCCAATGCGTTTTCGGCCGCGCCCGGCAGCGACAGCTTCACCGACAGCCGCACCGAGCTCGGCCTGCGCACGAGCACATCGCTTGCCTTGCCGGGAAGCGTGGTGAACCTGCGCGGACGGCTCGCCTGGGCGCATGACTTCAGCGCCGGCCAATCGATCCCGGCGGCGTTCCAATCCCTGCCCGGCCAAGGATTTATCGCAGGCGGCACGGCGTTGGCGCCGAACGCCATGCTGACAGGCGTCGCAATCGAGGTGCGCGCCGTGAACGGCTGGTCCGCCGCGGCGAACTTCGACAGCGAAATGTCGAGCCTGATGCGCTCCTATACCGGCAAGGCCGTGCTGCGCTACGCCTGGTGACCAGGCGCATCGATCGGTGACGGCGCAAGGGGCCCGTCACCGGCTCGCGCTGCGATTCTCCTCGCTCTCACATCTTCCTGTAGGCGTCGACCAGGGCCTGGCCGTCGGCGCCGGCCTTCTTGAGCCAGTCGGCCGTGAGTTGCTCGCCGATCTTCTGGAAACCGGCCTTGAGCGCCGGGCTGGGCGGCGCGACAGTCATGCCCTTGGCCTTGAGCTGATCGATGTACCAATTGGCCTTCTCTTCCCAGGCCTTCCAGCCGCGCGTCTCCGCGGTGGCGGCGGCCTTGAGGATCGCCTCCTGGGTCGGCTTGTCGAGCGCCTCGAACGCGGCCTTGTTGACAAAGGTGTAGTCCTTCGGGATCCAGGCCTGCACGTCATAGAAATATTTCAGCGACTCCCAGGCCTTCGCATCGTAGCCCGTGCCGCCCGACGACATGAACGAGTTCACGACGCCGGTCGCCAGCGCCTGCGGCAGCTCGGCCGCCTGGATGGTGACCGACTGCGCACCGACCAGTTCGCCGATGCGCGCGGTCCCGACATTGTAGGCGCGCCATTTCAGGCCCTTCATATCCTCGATCGTGGCCAGCGGCTTGTTGACGTAGACGCCTTGCGGCGCCCACGGCACCGCGAACAGGAGCTTGAGACCCTGCGCATCGAGCTTCTTTGTGATCAGCGGCTTGGAGGCCTGATAGAGCTTCATCGCGTCCGGGAAGCTCGTCGCAAGGAACGGCACGACGTCGACACCGAACACCGGGTCCTCGTTCTCGTGGATCGACAGCAGTACCTCGCCGATTTGCGCCTGTCCGGTCATGACTGCGCGCTTGATGTCGGGCGCCTTGAACAGCGAGGCCCCCGGATGGACCGTGATCTGAAGCTTGCCGGACGTGGCTGCGTCGACGTCCTTGGCGAAAGCGACCAGATTCTCCGAGTGCGGATTGTCGGCGGGATATGCCGCCGGCAGATTCCATTTGGTCTGGGCCAAGGCCGGCGTTGCGACCAGCATGGCGCCGGCGATCAGGCCTGCGCGGACGAAACGAGACTTCATCGGACTTCTCCTCACGGTCGAATTGAGATCAATCGGGGAAAGCGAGCTTAGGCAACAGCAATACGATCTGCGGATACTCCGTGATGATGAACACGGCGCCCAGCAGGAGGATAAAGAACGGGAATGCCGCCCGCGCGACGGTGAACGTATCGCGGCCGCTCATGTTCTGGAGCACGAACAGATTGAAGCCGACCGGCGGCGTGATCTGCGCCATCTCGACATGGATGATGAGATAGACGCCGAACCAGACCAGATCGAGACCGGCCTGCTTGACCATCGGCAGCACGATCACGGCGGTCAGCACGATCATCGAGATGCCGTCGATCAGGCAGCCGAGGATGATGTACATGATGCTCAGATAGAGCGCGAGCATGCCCGGTGTGAGCTGCTGCCCCTGAACCCAGGTGGCGAGCGCCGCCGGAATGCCGGTATAGGCCATCGCCGCCGTGGTATAGGCCGCGCCGGCCAGGATCAGCATGATCATGCAGGTCAGACGCGTCGCGCTCATGATGCTCTCGAGGAAGTTCTTGCGCGTGAGTGTGCCGCTCCACCACGCCAGCAGCAGCGCGCCGGCGACGCCCCATGCCGCGCATTCGGTCGCGGTCGCAAAGCCGAGCACGAGCGAGAGGAAGACCGCCAGGATCAGCAACAGGCAGGGCGCAAGCCTCGCCGACTCGCGCAGCTTCTGCCGGAACGGCATTGGCGGATCGCGCGGCGGAATCTTGTCCGGGTTCAAGAGCGACCAGATGATGATGTAGCCGGAATAGAGCGCCATCACGAGCGCGCCCGGCAGGAAGCCGCCGAGGAATACCTGGAGCACGGAGACGTTCGCCGTGACCGCGTAGACCACCATCGGGATGGAGGGCGGGATCAGGAGGCCGAGCGTGCCGGAGCCCGCGAGCGAGCCGAGGCTCAGGCCCTTGTCGTAGCCGCGCTTGTCGAGCTCGGGCAGCGCGATCTTGCCGATGGTCGCGCAGGTCGCCGCCGAAGAGCCCGACACCGCCGCGAAGATGCCGCAGCCGATCACGTTCACATGCGTCAGCCGTCCCGGCAGCCACTGGACCCAGGGCGACAGGCCGCGGAACATCTCCTCGGACAATTTGGTGCGGAAGAGGATCTCGCCCATCCAGATGAACAGCGGCAGCGCGGCCAGCGTCCAGGACGAGCTTGCGCTCCAGGTGGTGGTCGCAAGCACCGAGCCAAGCGGCAGGCTCGTGGTCAGCGCCATCGCCACGAAGCCGACGAGCCCGAGCGAGACCGCGATCCAGACCCCGCTTGCGAGCAGCAGGATCATGACGCCGAGCAGGATGAACGAGAGCTCGATCATGCCGAGATTGGCCATGGTCAACCTCCGCCGCCCTGCGAGATGCGTTCGATGAATTCGTCCGGCGTCTCGTCGGGCGAACCTTTCTCGTAGCTCGGCCGATTGCCTGCGATGACATTGACCATCTCGTCGATCAGCGCGATCGACAGGATCACGAGGCCGCCGGCAAAGCCGAGCTGGGGAATCCAGAGTGGAAGTGCGACGACGCCTTGCGCCACGTCGTTGAAGCGCCAGGAGTCGTACGTCATCTGCAACGCATGTCGGGTGAAATACAGAATGAAGGCGGTCGCAATCCCAAGCGCCACGATCTCCGCGACCTGCTTGGTCCGCCCGTGCAGGCGCTCCAGCAGCAGGCCCACGCGGATCATCTCGCCGCGTTTGAAGGTGTGGGCGAGGCCAAGAAACGCCATCGCCGCCATGCACCAGGATGCGAAATCGTCTCCGGCCGGGATGTTGAGCGCAAACTGCCGCCCGACCGACATCACCATCATGATGGCGAAGATCGCAACCAGGAAGGCGCCGGCGGCAAAGCCCGCGCCAAGATAAAGCAGATCCAGAGCGCGTCGGAGCAGTCCGACAGCCGTTACGTCGTCGCCGTGTCCTGCCACGCGGCCCCCATCCTCACACTGCGGCGCAATCAAGCCCGGCGATATGCTGGCCTTGCCTGATTATCGCCTCCCGCCAACGTCTGTCTTTGAGACGTTAGACCAACACGATGCGGCTCGCGAAAGCAAGGAGCATGCCGTCTCGCGGCAGATTTCCACTGGATACGCTCAGTGCGTCTCCAGCCGCAGGCCGTCGTAAGCCGGCACCACGCCCGATGGCAGCGACTGCCGGATGGCTTCGTAATCGACATCGGCCGTCATGTTGGTGATGACCGCGCGCTTCGGCCTGAAACGTTCGATCCAGGACAGCGCGTCGTTGATGCTGAAATGGCTGACATGGCTGGTGTAGCGCAGCCCGTCGACGATCCAGAGATCGAGATTTTCCAGCGCTCCCCAACTCTCGCGCGGGATGTCGTTGAGGTCGGGCGTGTAGGCGGCGTCCCCGATGCGATAGCCGAGCGCGGGAATGGCGCCGTGCTGCACCAGGAAGGCCGTCATCGTCACGGCACCACCCTTCCCCAGGATGGTCCGGCTTTCGCCGGCCTCGATCGAATGCCGGGTCAAGATCGGTGGATAGTCGCTGCCCTCCGGCGAGATGAAGCAATAGGAGAACCGCGCCATGATGTCCTTGGCGGTCGACAGGTTGAAGTAGGTCGGGATACGCCGCCGCATGTGCATGACGACCGAGCGCAGATCGTCCATGCCGTGGGTCTGGTCGGCGTGCTCGTGGGTCAGGAACACCGCGTCGATGTGGTCCACATTGGTCGAGAGCAGTTGCTCGCGCAGGTCTGGCGAGGTGTCGATCACGATCCGTGTGGTGCCGTGCTCGGACGTCCGTTCGACCAGCAGCGAGCAGCGCCGGCGGCGGTTCTTCGGATTGCTCGGATCGCAGGAGCCCCAGCCGAGCGCCGGGCGCGGCACGCCGGCGGAGGAGCCGCAGCCCAGGATCGTCAGCGTCAGCGTCATGCGGCTCCCGGATTCAAGCTGGCACCTTGGAGAACAGGCGGAAGAAGTTTTCGGTGGTCTGGCGCGAGATCTCATCAAACGACACGCCGCGCGCCTCAGCCAGCACTTTTGCGACCTCGACCACATAGGCCGGCTCGTTGCGCTTGCCGCGGAACTTGCCGGGCGCAAGATAGGGCGAGTCTGTTTCAACCAGAATACGGTCAGCCGGCAACTCGGTCGCGAGCGCGCGCAGGGCCTCCGACTTCTTGAAGGTCAGGATGCCCGTGAAGCCGATGTACAGGCCGAGCGATACCGCCTTCAGCGCCAGCTCGCGCCCGCCGGTGTAGCAATGCAGCACGGCGCGAAACGATCCGCGTGCCGCCTCCTCTTGCAGGATGCGGCCGCAATCCTCGTCCGCCTCGCGGGTGTGGATCACCAGCGGCAGGCCGGTCGCGCGTGCAGCCGCGATGTGGGCGCGAAAGCCCCTCGCCTGCGCTTCCGGCGAGCCGTTGTCGTAGAAATAGTCGAGCCCGGCCTCGCCGAGCGCCACGACCTTGGGATGCTGCGTCAATGCGATCAGCTCGTCCGGCGCGATGCCGTCCTCCTCATCCGCGTTGTGCGGATGGGTGCCGACCGAGCAGTAGACGTCGTCGTAGCGCTCGGCGATGGCCAGAAGCTGATTGAGCTTACGCACCCGTGTCGAGATCGTGACCATGCGCCCGATTCCGGCGGCACGCGCACGCGACACGATCCCGTCGAGATCTTCCGCAAAGTCGGGAAAATCCAGATGACAATGACTGTCCACCAGCATCGTGCGAACGCCTTAGGCCGCCGGCTCGATGTAGCGCGGGAAGGCCGGCGCCGGCGCAGGCAGCGTCGAGCCGGGCGCGATGCGCTTGGCGCCGCCGAGCGTCGCAAAATTGCGCTCGCCTTCGGGGACCCCGAGGCTGCCGAGCAGCAATCCTGAAGCGGTCGGCATCGCCGGCTGGGCCAGGATCGCGATCTGGCGCACGACCTCGGCGGTGACATAGAGCACCGTCTTCTGCCTGGCAGGATCGGTCTTGGCGAGCGCCCACGGCGCCTCGCCCGCGAAATAGCGGTTGGCTTCCGCGACCACGGCCCATACGGCGTTGAGCCAGTGATGGATCTGCTGCGTCGCCATCGCCTCACGGCTTGCTGCGATCATGCCGTCGGCCATCGCCAGGATGGCCTTGTCGTTGTCGCTGAACTCACCCGGCTCCGGCAGCACGCCGCCGAGTTGCTTGGCGATCATCGACAGCGAGCGCTGCGCAAGGTTGCCGAGATCGTTGGCGAGATCGGCATTGATTCGCGCGACGATGGCCTCGTGGTTGTAGTTGCCGTCCTGGCCGAACGGCACCTCGCGCAGGAAGAAATAGCGCATCTGGTCGACACCATACTGGTCGGCAAGGTTGAAGGGATCGACGACATTGCCGACCGACTTCGACATCTTCTCACCCCTGTTGAACAGGAAGCCGTGGGCATAGACCCGCTTCTGCACGGGAATGCCGGCCGACATCAGGAAGGCCGGCCAGTACACCGCATGGAAGCGGATGATGTCCTTGCCGATGATGTGCACATCGGCCGGCCAATAGCGCCAGTTCTTGTCGCTTTCGTCGGGGAAGCCGACCCCGGTGATGTAGTTGGTGAGCGCGTCGACCCAGACATACATCACGTGCTCTTCGTCGCCGGGCACCTTGACGCCCCAGTCGAAGGTGGTGCGCGAGATCGAGAGATCGCGCAGTCCGCCCTTGACGAAGCTCACCACCTCGTTGCGGCGCGAGTCCGGGCCGATGAAATCGGGATTATCGGCGTACAGCTTGAGCAGCTTGTCCTGATAGGCGGACAGGCGGAAGAAGTAGCTCTTCTCCTCGACCCATTCGACCGGCGTGCCTTGCGGCCCGAGGCGCACGCCGTCGTCGTTCAGGCGCGTCTCATCCTCGGCATAGTAGGCTTCGTCGCGCACCGAGTACCAACCCGCATAGGTGTCGGCATAGATGTCGCCGTTCGCTTCCATGCGCCGCCAGATCTCCTGGGTGGAGCGGTGGTGCTGCTCTTCGGTGGTGCGGATGAAACGATCGAACGACACGTTGAGCCGCTCGTCCATCGCCTTGAAGCGGGCCGCGTTGCGGGCCGCCAGCGCGGACGGAGTCAGGCCCTCGTTCTGCGCGGTCTGAATCATCTTCAGGCCATGCTCGTCGGTGCCGGTCAGGAAGAACACGTCCTTGCCGTCGAGCCGAGCAAAGCGTGCCAGCGTATCGGTGGCGATCGCCTCATAGGCGTGGCCGATATGCGGGTTACCGTTGGGATAGGCGATCGCGGTCGTGATGTAGAAGACGTTGTCGCGCGCAGGCGCCGCGGCGGGCGCTGCGGCTTGCGGAGCTGCAACCGGCTTCGGCGCGCGTGGCGCCTTCGGCCTGGCGGCCTTTGGCGGAGCGACGACAGCAGCCGGCGCCGCGGGCGGCGCAATTGCCCTCGCCTTCCTGGCCACCTTCTTCGCAGGTGCCTTGTTCGTAGGTGCCTTGTTCGCAGGTGCCTTGGCCGTTTTCTTGGCGGCCTTTTTCTTTGAAGCCTTCTTCGCGACGACCTGCTTCTTCGCAGTCTTCTTGCCGGCCTTCCTTGCCGTCTTCGCAGCGCTCTTCTTCACGCCCTTCTTGGCGGCGGCCTTCTTGCTTTTCTTGACCTTCTTGGCAGCTTTGCGCGCGAGCGTCTTCACGGCCTTTTTGGTGGCCTTCTTCGCAGCCTTCTTGCCGCTCTTGCGCTTGACGGATTTTTTTGCTCGCGTTGCCACGACGAATTCCTTTACCGGCTTCTCAAAATTTGGAAACGAACCTGCGCTTAGCGCGTTGCGTCCGCCAGCCAGCCGAACACCGAGAAAACCAAGGGCTTTCGCTCCAGATTGTAGGTTTCGGTGTCGCGCGCGGCGCGGACGATCTTTTCCCATACCTCAGCTAGGCGCGCAAGGCGCGGCAGGTTCAGGTTGGCATTGGCCTCATCCGCGTGCAGCCGTTCCGCGATCCAGCGGTCGATGCCGTCGATGAAGGCCGCAAGCGCGACGCGGTCGCTGGTGCCGAGCGAATCGCCGAGCGTGTGCAATTCGCGCGGATCGACCTGTGGAAGTCGCGCCAAAAGCGCCGCCGTGCGCTGCTGAAGTTTCAGCGCATCGCCGCCGAGCAGCGTCAGCGCCCGCGCGACGCTGCCCTCCGAGGCCTCCGCCGCTTCGCGCAACGCCAGATCGGTTGGAGCGAGGCCGGCCGCTGCGGCAGCTGCACTGATCACCTCGTCCGTTCCGAGTGGCCGCAGGCGCAGCTTGCGACAGCGTGACTGAATTGTGGCGAGCACGCGCGCCGGCGCGTGGCTGACCAATAGGAACAGCGATTGCTGCGGCGGTTCCTCCAAAATCTTCAGAAGCGCGTTGGCCGCATTCGGATTGAGCTCGTCCACGGTGTCGACGATGCAGACGCGCCAGCCTTCGGCTGCTGCCGTCGAGCCGAAGAACGAGATCGTCTCGCGCGTCTCGTCCACGGTGATCACGGTGCGCATCACGCCGCGGTCGTTCGCCGTGCGCTCCAGTGTCAGCAGCCCGCCATGGGACTCTGCGGCGACCTGGCGCGCCACGGCGTCATCAGGGTCGACTGCCAGGCTTTCGGCGCGCTGCACGGTCGGCGCCAGCGGCTGGCCGTGCGCCAGCACGAAGCGCGCCATGCGGTAGGCCAGCGTCGCCTTGCCGATCCCCTGCGGCCCGCCGATCAGCCAGGCATGCGGAATGCGCCCGCTGCGATAGGCCGACAGCAGCGCCGTCTCGGCCTCGCGATGGCCAAACAGACGGCTCGTCTCGCGCGGATGCGGAATGGCGGTCTCGCGCTCGGCCTGACGCGGGCTCACGCCGACACCACCGAGGCTGGCGTCGGAAGGAGACGATCGCGCAGTGCGTTCCAGACGCGGCCTGCGACCGTATCCGGATCGGAATTGGCATCGATCAGCACGCAGCGCGCAGGCTCGTCCGCGGCGATCTTGCGATAGGCCTCGCGCAGGCCCTGGTGGAAGCTGAGCTGCTCGCCCTCGAACCTGTCAGGCGTGCCGCTGCCGCGGCGGGCGGCGGCGCGCTGGAGGCCGATCTCGACCGGCAGGTCGAGGATGATGGTGAGGTCCGGCTTGAGATCACCGATCGTGACGCGCTGCATCGCGTTGATCAGACCGGGCGAAACGCTGCCGAGGCTGCCCTGATAGGCGCGCGTCGAGTCGGCGAAGCGGTCGCACAGCACCCAAATGCCCTGCTTGAGCGTGGGCTCGATCACGGTGTGGACATGGTCATCGCGCGCGGCCGCGAACAGCAGCGTCTCGGCTTCGGGGCCGAGCAGCTTGCCCATCCCCGACAGCACCAGATGGCGCATGATCTCGGCGCCCGGCGAGCCGCCCGGCTCGCGCGTCACAAGGGTGCGCATCCTTGCTGCCTTGAGGCGGTCGGCGAGCTTCTTGATCTGGGTGGACTTGCCAGTCCCCTCGCCGCCTTCAAAGGTGATGAAGCGTCCGCGTCCGGACGGCCGCTGTACCGCGCTTTCACTCATGATCAGAGCTTCTCGGCGCCCGCGCGGAACATGCCGATCACGAGCTCGCTGGCGCCGTCGATCGCGCGGCGCATGGTCGAGCCGGTGCCGACTGCCTCGGCGGCATAGACCGGCGTCTCCACAGCGATGTTGCCGCTGCGCCAGACCTTGACCACACCGACCTTCTGGCCGGCTTCGACCGGAGCCCGCACCGGACCACTATACACGACGCGCGCGATCAGCTTGTCGCTGCCGTTCTTGTGCACCATCACCTTCACGGGCGTCTTGGCGACCAGCTTCACCGAACGGCTCTCGCCGCCGAACACCTTGGCGTAGCCGACCTGCTGGTCGGCCGCGATCAGCGTGCGGGTCTCGAAATTGCGAAAACCCCATTCCAGCATCTTCTTGGCTTCCGTGGCGCGATCCTCGGGGTCTTCGAGCCCGTTGACGACGACGATCAGCCGCGTGCCATTCTGCACGGCCGAGCCGACCATGCCATAACCGCCCTCCTTGGTGTAGCCGGTCTTCAGGCCGTCAGCGCCTTCCAACGAATTGAGCAGCGGATTGCGGTTGGGCTGTCGGATCTTGTTCCAAGTGTACTCCTTCTCGCCGAACAGTTTGTAGAACTCCGGAAAGTCGAGGATGATGTGGCGGGCGAGGATGCCGAGCTCGCGCACCGTCATCTTGTTGCCCGGGTCGGGCAGACCGTTGGAGTTGCCGAAGGTCGACTTGGTCATGCCGAGCTCGCTGGCACGCTTGGTCATGAAGTCGGCGGCAAAGATCTTCTCGTTGCCGGCGATGCCTTCGGCCAGCGCGATACAGGCGTCGTTGCCGCTCTGGATGATCGCGCCGTGCAGGAGATCGTCGACCGAGACCTTGCTGTTGATGGCGGCGAACATGGTCGAGCCGCCCGACGGCGCCCCGCCCCTGCGCCAGGCGTTCTCGCTGATCCGGTATTCGTCGGTCAGCTTCATGTCGCCCTTCTTGATGGCGTTGAAGACGACTTCCACCGTCATCAGCTTCATCATGCTGGAGGGGGCGCGCAGCTCGTCGGCGTTCTTCTCGAACAGCACGCTGCCGCTGGAGGCCTCGATCAGGATCGCGGTGGGGGCATCGCCGTCAAAGCCGGAATCTTCCGCCTTCTTGGCGCCCTGGACGCTCTGGTTGGCAGCGTAGAGCACTCCGCACCAACCGAGGCTCGCGAGCAGCAGCCCGGCGACAAGCGCGCGCACCAGCATGCCGGAGGTGAAGCGGCTGCGACGGAGCGAAATGAGACGAAATGCCATGGCCAAGCCCTGAGAGCGGCGTTCTAACAGTTGGAACCGGCGCGAACAACATGAGGCTGGTGCCGGAACCCGAGATTGCACGATTCTCGTCACGCCCCTATCGTGGCACCTTATATTTCTCGACCAAACCCCTGAAACAAGGCGGAAAAGCGATGTCTTCCACCCGCGTGATCAAGGCCAATGGGATCGATCTGTTCATCCGCGAGGCCGGCCAGGGACCGCTGGTGGTGCTGTGCCACGGCTGGCCGGAATTGTCCTATTCGTGGCGCCACCAGATCCCGGCGCTGGCGGCCGCCGGGTTTCACGTCGTCGCTCCCGACATGCGCGGCTACGGCCAGAGCGCGGCGCCGGCAGACGTGAGCGCCTATTCGATCTTCGACACGGTCGGTGACGTCGTCGGCCTCGTGCAGGCGCTTGGCGAGAGCAAGGCGATGGTGGTCGGCCACGATTGGGGGGCGCCGGTCGCCTGGCACGCGGCGCTGTTCCGCCCCGACATCTTCACGGCGGTGGCGGGCCTGAGCGTGCCGCCGCCATTCCGCGGCCGCGGCAAGCCGCTCGACCTGCTGCGTCAGGGCGGCGTGACCAACTTCTACTGGCAGTATTTCCAGCCGCCAGGCGTTGCCGAAGCCGAGCTCGAGCGCGATGTCGCCCGCACCATGCGCATCGTGCTCGGCGGACGCGGCCTTGCCGATCCCTCCGCGGCCATGTTCGTGCAGGAGGGCAAGGGATTTCTCGGCCACGCGATTTCCGATGAGCCGTTGCCGGACTGGCTGAGCGAGGCCGACCTCGCCTACTTCACCGAGACCTTCCGCAAATCCGGCTTCCGCGGCGGGCTGAACTGGTATCGCAACCTCGACCGCAACTGGGAGCTGACGGCGCCCTGGCAGGATGCGCAGATCCACCAGCCGTCCCTCTTCATTGCCGGCTCGAAAGACGCCGTCATCACCGGCCTGATCGGCGCCAAGCGCGTCAACGAACTCGAGCGCGTGCTGCCAAATCTCACACGAAAACTGATCATCGAAGGCGCTGGCCATTGGGTGCAGCAGGAACGACCCGACGAGGTCAACGCGGCGCTCCTGAAATTCCTGCGCGAAGCGTCGGCGCGCTAGCCGATATCCTTTCTCATCGTGATGTGCGCAGCGCCCGCCTGCCCCGTCTCGGCAA
Organism: Bradyrhizobium sp. CCBAU 11386; assembly: GCF_028128955.1. Classification (NCBI taxonomy): domain Bacteria; kingdom Pseudomonadati; phylum Pseudomonadota; class Alphaproteobacteria; order Hyphomicrobiales; family Nitrobacteraceae; genus Bradyrhizobium; species Bradyrhizobium sp. CCBAU 11386. Next base: position 50,816 of record NZ_LBKA01000022.1, on the reverse strand, counting down.
ATCGGTGCCGCAGGTAAAACCGGCGCGCGGCCAGATTGCCCGTGAGCACCGTGAGCGTCAGCGCTCCGACACTCCGCCGGCGTGCGCTCGCCTCGATAGCGTCGAATATCTCCGAGCCGACGCCGCGATTGCGCACAGCCGGCAACAGGGTCTCCTATCCCATACCGTGGCTCGATAGCGTGCTGCTGGCCCCCTATGCCGGCGTCTATGCCGACTACTACTTCACCCGGGACGACGCGGCCGCGATCATCGCCGCGGGCGGCGTGCCGCTGGCTTCGACACCACTGCTCCAGGGTTGGTCGGCGCGCGTCACCGGCGGCATCGGTGCGCGGCTGGCGAGCGGCACCACGATCGGCTTCGGTGCCGAGCTCGGTGGCATCGGCGGCAACACGCAGATCTGGACGTTCACGGGACGCGCGCGCATCCCGTTCTGATGCGCCACGCGGCGCCGAGGCGCCACTGACCAGATTACCTGCTTAATAGAGGCCGCGGCCGCTCAGGATGCTGCGGGCCTCGGCGGCCCCGTCGGAGGCCGACGGAGCGGTCTCAGTGGCGTAGCGGCCGTCCTCGTCATAGGACACGGCGCGCGCGTTCTGGAGCGCCCGGCCCCGGCTGCGGCTCGAGGCCGACATTTCCGAGGTCGCATTGAGTGAAGCCATGTCGGCCGAGGTATTGCCGAGATTGTAGGGCCGCCCCTCCGGCATCGGAACCTCGCCGCGGATGGCGCCGCGGTTCGACGAGGGCAGCTCCGGCACGAACGGCCTCGCCGAGGCGACCCGGACCATCGAGGGCGACGGCGCCGGGATCCCGGTGCGCAGGGTCGCCATCAGCTGGCGGTCATCGGAGCCTTCAAGCGGCGCCCGGCCGACATATTCGACGCGGACCTTGGCGACGCCATTGCCTTTGAATTCAAGGAGTTCGGCGGCTTTGTTCGAGACGTCGATGAGCCGGTTGCCGTGATAGGGACCGCGGTCATTGACGCGGACGATAAGCGACTTGCCGTTCGAGATGTTGGTCACCCGCGCATAGGACGGCATCGGCAGGGTCGGATGCGCCGCCGTCAGCGAGGTCATGTCGAACACCTCGCCATTGGCGGTCAGGCGGCCATGGAAATCGTCGCCATACCAGGACGCCATGCCCTCGGCGCGGTAGTTGACGTCCTCCTCCGGCACGTAGGTCCGGCCGGCGACGATGTAGGGCTTGCCGACGCGGTAGGTGCCGCCGCCCTTGGGGACCGGATCACCCAAAGCCACCACCCGGGGGCTCGATGACACGCCGTATTTCGGATCGACGCGGCTCGCGAATTTGTTGGAGGACGCGCAATTGGCGAGCGCGAGGCAGGTCGCGGCCGCCGCAACACCACGCGCGGCCCGCAAAACCGAATCTGACCGTCGGATCCCCATTCGCCCCAAATACCATTCTGCCGGAGGCGTGCCCAACCCGCTTTGGCGACGGGGAGCGCTGTCCGGTCCTTTGCACCGAGGCGGCCCACCACCGCTTCGGACGTCGTGACGATATCGCAACCCGAACACGGCGGAAATGGGGAGCCTGCGGCGATCGCGCGGAGATGGTAAACGGCGCGTTCGCTTTCCCCCGTTGATCTACGGAACGCAGGCCCCTGCTCTGTGCCACTCCTGGACATTCTGTTGCGCCAAATCCTCACTCCACCCCCATTGTCGCGCCACTCACTGGAATTCTTTTGACTGTGCAAGGCCGCACGCGTTCTCTCGGACGCAAGGGCGGGATTTGGAATTTAACGATGATCGAGACGGTTTCGGCACTGATGGGTCTGGTAAGCGCGGGGATCTTCCTGGCCCATGCGTTTGAAGGTTACCGTACGAGGGGCTGAGGGCACTCGCACGGGCGGCAAGCATCACCTCTTTCAAGACGGCACGTTCGGACAATTTTAATCGATCCGACCGAGCATCGCAGACGAGAGCGGCAGGTGTCCCATGCGCAACCATGACCTCGTATCGGATGGCTTCCTGGCATTGACCGCGGGCGGTCTGGTGCTGTTGTGCTCGAGCCTGGTCGCGCTGGCCTTCGGCTGATCGCAGACACCCTTTCCTCGTTTTCCAACCACGACCGTACTGCGCCGCAACACAGGTGTTTGTCCGGAAACGCCCTGCTCCCGTTTAGTTGATTGAATTTCTGCGTTCGGCGCCTCGACTTATTTCAAGAGGCCATCACCAACGAAGGTGACGCACATGCTTGCCGAGAAATTCTTCCTGGTCCTGGAATCGCTGATCCGCGGCGACCGGACCTATCCGGACGGAAGTCCCCGGGTCATCAGCACCTCACCGCACGTCCCGGTGAAGCTGCCCGACCGGAAATAGACTGGATCGTTTCGCTTCCCGTCGCGCGCCACTCAGCGCAGGCCGAGCAGCGAGCGACGATAGAAGCTGCCGCGGGCCTCGCCGAGGCAGACGAAGCTGCCGTCAAAACCCTGGCCGTAACGCCTCTGGCCTCTCGCGTAGTAGACGCCCTTCCTGAAATCCAGCCAGACCACCTGATCGCGCGGACAATGGCGCTGCGCTTGCGCCTCGTAGCGAAACGGCGTCAGCGGCGTAGCCGACACCTCGCCGGCGCCAAGCATCATCGCCGCAACAAGCGCGATCCTCTCTGGCCCGTTGCCAAAGCCACTCCGCACGTCCGCCTCCCGCGATCCAGGCCGTCGCGCGACGGCCGCCCGGCATGGTAGCACGAAACGGCGTGATCCCTGGAAGGCTGCAAGCACACCTCGCCGTCTTCCGCCGGCCATCTTGTCGGGCTACATGAAAGCGAGATTCATCTCGATGCGAGGATGCTGCCTGAATGTCGGTTGAGCCTGCCCCCGCGACCGAAGCCCGCCCGCCATCGCCGCGCCTCGGCCTGCTGCCGACGATCATCTTCGGCTCGCGCTGGCTGCAACTGCCGCTCTATCTCGGACTGATCGTGGCGCAATGCGTCTACATCGTGCTGTTCCTCAAGGAGCTCTGGCATCTGTCCTGGCACGCCCTCGATCTCACCGAACAGCAGATCATGATGAGCGTGCTGGCGCTGATCGACGTCGTGATGATCTCCAATCTGCTGGTGATGGTCATCGTCGGCGGCTACGAGACGTTCGTGTCGCGGCTCGAGCTCCAGGGCCATCCCGACGAGCCGGAATGGCTCGGCCACGTCAATGCGAGCGTCCTGAAGATCAAGCTCGCCATGGCCATCATCGGCATCTCCTCGATCGCGCTGCTCCGCACCTTCATCGAGGCCAGCAATCTCGGCTCGAACCGCGCCGGCTACACCGAGACCGGTGTGATGTGGCAGGTGCTGATCCACATCACCTTCATCGTCTCGGCGCTCGGCATCGCCTACGTCGACAAGCTCAGCGACTCCGGAATGCGCAGACATGCTGAGTGAGGACCGCCCGCTCACCCTGCGCCCCCTGCCTGGCAGAGGGCAATTCTCTCACGGTTCTCCCACGGTCTCCGCGGTGTGCCCATCGAGATCGTTCACATGGAGCTGTGAGCACCTGACCGCGCGGCGCTCATTCGGCGCTCATTCTTTGGCTTCGAGTTGCTGAACCGCCTGATGCAGGCATTCCTGGAACTTCGCGGCGACCTGCTCGCGCGCCACACCCTTTGCGGCGAGATCGCCCGACACCTTGTCCAGGACCTCATCCATCGTCCGGCTCTCCAGATGGTCCGTCGCCAGCGCCGTCGCATAGCTCGTCGCGGCATCGCCGCTGAGCCCGAGCTGGCCCGCGGCCCAGAGCCCGAGCAGCCTGTTGGACCGGGCCGTGGCCCTGAACATGAGCTCCTCGTCGTGGACGAATTTGGCCTCAAAGCCCTGCTCGCGCTTGTCGAACGTGGTCATGGTCAGCTCCATTGCGTTTTCGCTGATGAGGATCGGACTGGCTGGGAGCGAACGTCTCCGTCATTCACGCCAGTTGAGGATCATTTGAATCTTCGGGCGGAAGGCAACCGCCGTCAAGCCTGCCGCTCGTGGCAGGCCCGGCGCCTTCGCGGCAGCCACCAGCTCCGCGGCAGCCACCAGCTCCGCGGCAGACTCAGCGCCGCAGCTCCGCGGCAGACTCAGCGCCGCACGGCCCGGAGACATCGAGAGCTGACGCGTGAACAGAGAGCTGCGGGAGTTTCGACGGATTGAACGGGTCCGCCTGAGCCCATTCGCCCGCCACGCAATGGCAGGCACCCGTCCAGGCGCTCAAGCTCGCCTCAAGCACGACGCAACGGCACCAGGTCAGGCCCCGTCGGAAGATCAATCCAGGAGATCTTGGTGCGACGACCGCGTTCGATCAGTCCTTTGCCGTCGCCGCTTCGCGTGCAAGCCGCTCGGCCCTCAGCCGTTCCTTGTTGGCGTAGAACTGCTTCTGCGCCTCCTCGTGGTCGCGCATGGCCTTTTCAGCCTCGATCCGGCGTGCCGCATCGCGCGCCTGGCGCTGTTCGGGGGTCAGGGGTTTGCGTCGGAAGGAAAGGTCTTCGGTCATGGCAAGACAACGCGAACGCGGGGCAAGGGTTCCACCCCCTCCGACCTGCCTGAAAGGCCGCCCAAAACAGAATCTCGAAAAACAACCCCATGCACAGTAGCTAAGTCCTGCTGGCGCAATGACTTTTAGAATCCACGAAAAGCCCTTTGACGCGTCGGGCAAAACAGTGGCATCCTGCCACCTTCGGAAAATCCGTTGACCACGAGCTTCGGCACCGGATCGTGGCACGCCGCAGCCGGATCGGTTGGCGTTCGACGCGTCGCGGCAGCCAGCGGAGCAGCCGCAACCGCCCCAGCGCGAAAATGCCTTTCGCGGACAGGCTTGCTGTCCACCGCTGAAAGCTCCGCAAGAATTCGCGCGGCGATCGACACCAGACGCTTGGCGCGCCGTCGCGCGAGTGGGCCGCCAAGCAAATCGCCGGCACGAAACGTCAACCGCTTTTCCTCTTTCGCAGGATGAGGAGGCGCGTCGAGGGTTCGCGACAGCTTCAGAACACGACGTCATTGAGACAGGTCAATACGAGCAAGTCCAAGCTCTGGGATCTTAACTTTGGCAAGCAGATGGAGACGGCCATGTCACAGCAGAGCAGCATGCATTTTTACCTCAGTTGGGCCAAGGAGCGGATCGACGAAATGGACGCTGCATTGGCCTCGTTCGAGGTCAAAGTCGGCCAGGCCAAGGCTGAGTCCAAGGTCAAGACTGATCAGTTCCTGTCCGATCTGACGAAGCGCCGTGACGAGTTTCAGGCCCTGCTCAAGACCCAGGCCGAGGCGGGCGAAACAGCTTGGGCAAGCGCCAAGACGGAGCTTGAAAAGCAATGGGCTGGATTCGAGGCCCAGGTGAAGACCTACTTCGAAGGCGCCGGCAAACAGCTCGAGCAGCAGCAGGCCACGTTCAAGGACGTTGCGGCCGCACAGACCGAGGCTTGGCGCGAAGCTGCGGACAAATTCCGCGAGGCCGCGGGCAAAGTGGCCGCAGCCCGCACCGTTGATGTCGATGCCGCACTCAAGCAAATGAAATCCGATGCTTCCGAAGCAGAAGCGCGTCTGCAGAAGCTGAAACAGGCTGGCAGCGAATCCTGGTCGGTCCTGAGCGCCGCTCTCGCCGAATCCCGGAAGGCGTTCGATCAGGCGAACAAGGCCGCGTGGGACGCGCTGAAAGGCGAAGGTCCAAAGAGCTGACATTTTCGCTTCCGAAGAAAGAGCATGACGCGTCCGAGTGGCGCGCAGCGATGGAAGCCTTGCTCCTCGTGGTCGAGCGCGGCGGCTCGACCACGTTCGCCCGTATCGGCGTCATGCGGGCGCTGAACCGACCCTACGTCCCGGAGCTCAGTCCCAAGAGCAAGGAACCGCATTGGGGACGAAGCAAGCTGAAGCGGGATCAATGATCGTCTTTCTCTGGTAGACGCCACACGATTTTCATTTTTTGTCGGAATCAAATTGAGCCGTTGCTTCAATTATAAGGACGTCATTCATGACCAAGGAAAATTGCCTGATCGTCCACGTTGCTGGAAGACAGTTGGATCTGCTGCGAGGAGAAGCCTCCCGCATTGCAAAGGACAATAAAATTGATTGGTGGATCGATCACGCCGATGTCGGCACGCGCTTCTGCTTTGAAGATGCGAAGGCGAAAGAAATCTTCGCTCTCACCTGCGACAACTTCGGCGTTCCGTGCCGCGACGGCTAACTAAGCCCAACGGGAAAAGCCGCCGGGTGGTTCCAGCCCCCACTGCGGCCATCCCGGACAAAGTAAAAATCGGTACTCAAAATTCGCCGGTGTTCTTTCTATAGAACACCCCGTTCCGAAAATGGATTCCGTACAACTACCGGAGCGCGATGTTCCGCGCATTGCTGCCCGAACGCGAACATGGCACGGCTTGCATTCCAGCCCCCAAGACTCCCGGCTGCCGGTTCAATTGCTGATCAGAGCGCCGGGAGTGCTAGGTCCAACCGCTGGGCCCCCAAACCCCTCTGGCGAATAGGAACGTTGGTTGTATTGCCAAGTCTTTCCGATGCCCTTCTCCAAGGGCACTCGCTAGCACCAGCTCACCTGACCCCACTGAGCTGGTTTTTTGTGCCTATACTTGGCGATGCAGCCCCCAAAAGGCGATCAGCAGGAGAGCTGCGGCCCCAATTCCCAGCAATAGGAGAATGGCTTCCAGCATGGCGAATCAAGCTCCGCCCCTCTGGAAGGATATACCTTGCCGGATTTTAGTCACGGAGGCCCGTCAGCGGGGCGCCGCTTCTGCTCGCCGCCCTGGGCGCTAACGCGCGCGAGGCGCTGTCACGGTTGAGACAGAGGCTGCGCTCAAGCAATTGAAATCCGATGCTTCCGAAGCAGAAGCGCGTCTGCAGAAGCTGAAACAGGCCGGCAGCGAATCCTGATCAGTCCTGAGTGCCGCACTCGCCGAATCCCGGAAGGCGTTCGATCAAGCGAACAAGGCCGCGTGGGACGCGCCGAAAGGCAAAGAGCTGAGATTTTCGCTTTGTCAAAGCGGCCAGCCCAAAAGTGACGGGCATAGGAGCGCGCGTGGCTCGGCTGCGAGCTGCGCTCAGTTCACGCGCCCTCCTCCCACGGGCGAGCAATATGCTGGCGGAAGGGGTGGGATTCGAACCCACGGTACCCTTGCGGGCACGCCGGTTTTCAAGACCGGTGCCTTAAACCACTCGGCCACCCTTCCATCTCTTCTGCAACAGGCACTTAGACGAGGCCTTCTCCGAACGCAACGCGAACCTGGACCCAATTTGGACCCGAGTGCAAAAATTCCCCAGCTCTTCACCTGGGCTAGCCCCCCACTTCTTGTCTCTAGGGAAAAGCTCCTCTCGCGGGCGATGATCCATCTCCCCGGAACCGTCACTGCACCCCATAGGGATGGTCACCTGCTGCCTCAGCGAGGCCGCGTGGATGCTCGAAGGGCGGCACCGCCATGGAGAGGCCCCTCCGCCGGCGATCGCGCCCGCGTAGGGTTCTACGAACTCTGAAGTAAAACACCAAGACCGAGGCCCAGGCAGCGGCAATGCTATGCACCCATATCCGCCAACTGCGAAACTGTGACTTTTAATCACGGGGTCCTGAGCCCCAGCGCGCTCACCAAGTAACACTCTGATATTACAGTTACTTTTAAGACGCGACTGGCGTCGGTTCTTACCATACGTACCCGGGGCCACTTTTGGGGCCACTACGAAACAGCTAGTGAAATTAGGAGCTGGATTGCGCGTTGCGGGAGCCGCCGATCAACGCTGTGTGGTAATTGAGCTTCCAGACCCTATATCCCTTAAGCGCTCGTAAATGCCTATTGTGCACCGTGTTCTTGGTCTGCGCGGCGATTGATTCTCAAATGACAGCTCCCAAGATTCGACGGCATTACAGCCGGGCTCCGATCGTTGAGGCCACGATCGATATCGGCATCGAGGCCGACAAACCGGTCGCCGTCGATCAGATTCTGATGCTTTCGGAAGAATTGAAGTCGGACTTTCCGACGCGATTGCCCCTTCATCAACTCCAGATGGGATTTGAAGTCGGTTCGAACGGGGGCCCGCCCACGTTTTCGAACCGACAGGAAAATCTCGGCTTTCGCTTAGATCGACCTGATCGGGTCTTACAGCTTCGATCCAATGGGCTCTCCTATAGTCATTTGGCCCCGTATTCGAAATGGTCCACGTTCAGCACGGAAGCCGAACGGTATTGGGAGCTTTACAAGGGGGCAATCAATCCTACTCGGGCAGTCCGACTTGGTGTTCGGATAATCAACCGGGTCCCACTACCTTCTGGTGACTTTCGGCTTGATAGCTGCTTAAACTTGTACCCAACGATTCCCGACTCGTTGCCACCTGACGTCCAGTCTTTAGCTATGCAGCTTCAAATTCCCATGAAGCACATCGATGAATCATCGGTTGTGATTTTGCAGCTGTACGGCGCCCCGCCTGCAAACGGTGGCTCCCATGCGATAATGCTCGACATCGATTTTATCATTCAGAAGCCTACCCGGATTGACGATGTATTTTCCACGCTGAATAGGCTGGGTGACGCCAAGAACGATGTTTTCGAGGCATGTATCACCGATACAGTCAGAGAGTTGATTTCATGAATGCCGTTTCCCCGCGTTTGACTCCTGATGCGGCCGCGCCAGGTTTTGCCAATAGCAGCCCGACCTTCTCAAACGTGGGGCAAGTTCAACTGCTTCGGGCATTACCGCTGGCCGATATTGATCAAGGCTTGACGAAGATTGCGACATTGATGCGAGGGCCGACGAGGATCCCGACTCAAGCAGCCGCTGAACTTGCCGCTGAATGGCTCTACGCCTCCTGTGAGCGAGCAACTAAGCTCGGCGGATGGCGTCGCCCGCATATCTCATCCACTGAGGCAGGTGAAGTTGTATTCGAGTGGTGGCGCGGGACGCGCAATCTCACACTCTATTTTTCGGAAGATGGCGCCGAGTACATTCAGGTGTGGGGGCCCGATATGGAAAACGAAATGATATCTGGTCCACTTAACAACTGGTCTTTCTCGAACGTGTGGTTGTGGTTGCAGTCGTAGCGCCTCATGGATCCTACTGTTGTCGATGATGCAGAGGATTTGTACCGCTCCATCCGAGCGAATACCGACGAATATTTCTATCAGGATGGAAAGCTGGTGTTCTCGTCCAGCGCCTTTGACGACAGGTTTATGAAGCCGTCCGTAGACAGATCGTCGTTGCGACATAACCCTGCGGATGCTCGCATCAACATAACTGACGGCGTCGCGAAGGTGCTAGCAGATGACGTACGTCGCTCTTGCAAAATACCGATCATCAGAAATGGCGTTCCCGTCGGGGAATACGCCGTGGACGCAGTTCATAGGCCCATCGAGAATGATCAAGATGTCCCCGACAATCTGGCGCACTGCCAGATCGAGTGCAATCCAATCATTGAGAGCGGTTCTCGATTTAAAAAGCTAAAGGCTGCCTTAGCCAATTTAGCAACCAAGCACAGCTTCATCGTTCCACCAAGTTGAGCGCACTAAATCCGCAGCTCCGTGACCTTCACCCAATGCACCGGCCCGCTGAGTTCGGTTAGCGCCCACACCAGCGCGTCGACGCGATCCGGCGAATAGCCGGTGCGAACGCGATCGAAATCCGACGTGAACGCGCACATCTGATCTTCCAGCACCGCAAACCCGCCAACGTGGTGAACCTTTCGCTGCTCGTATAGCGCGGCGATCGGCTCGGCGCGCACCACCTTGCCACGGCTGGCATGCACAGCTTTGAACCTGACGCGTGGATCGAGCGCGCGAATTGTCGCCTCGACCATCGCACCGCCGTTGTTCACTTCGGCTAGAATCCGGTCGGCCTTGTGGCGACGGTAAGCGTCGATTGCCTTCGCGGCCCATTCGTGCGGCGCGTAACGGCCCGAGCAATCCTCTAAAACGTAGATCGTGCCATCGCGCGCGATGCCGGCAACGATGATGCCGGTTTCGTCGGATCCTTCGTTGTTCGAAACAGCCGGATCGATTGCCACGACAATGCGGCGCAGCTCGGGGGCCGCCGACACGCGATCGCGGTCCAGCCAGTCCAGTTGCCAGAGCGCGCCCGGGTTGTCGCTGAGCAGCTCGGCGTTCAGCTCTTGCCGGCCAAGGCGCGTGCCTTCGTAGCGTTGGCGGACAGCCGCCAGGAAGGTCGGTGCAAGGTTGGCTTCGTTCTCGAAGGTCGACCCGCGCGTCACCACGACGTCTTTACCTTCCCGCGCCAACAACTCCTTGAGCAGCTTGATCGGCCTCGGGGTAGTGGTCACCAACCAGCGCGGGCGCCTGCCCAGGCGCAGACCGAATTGGAGCATGTCCCAGGTGCCCTGCACATCGGTCCACGCAGCCAACTCGTCAGCCCACGCGGCGTCGTGCTCGGGGCCACGGAGGCGATCCGCTTCCTCACTCGAAAAGGTGGTCGCGATCGCTCCGTTCGGCCAAGTAAGCCGGCGCTTGCTCGACTCGTATTGCGGCCTGTTCCACGGCGGCGCGGTGTTGAGCAGTCCCGAGACGCCCTCGACGAGCGTATCGCGAGCGTCCGCGGCAGTAGCGGCGACCAGGGCGATGCGGCCGGCCCGGCGCGCCTCGACCAGCTCGTGCACCCACCCTGCCCCCGCCCGCGTCTTTCCGAAGCCACGCCCGGCGAGGATCATCCACCCGTTCCAGTCACCGGGCGGCGGCAACTGGCTCGCCCGGGCTTTGGCACGCCACCCGCCGTCTTCCAATGCGTCGGCGAGCGCGCCCGCTATGCTGGTCATGCGGACGGCTCCGGCAGCGGTACGGGACAGGGCGGCGGCAGCGCTACAGCATCGATCACCAAGGGCGCCCGACCTCCGTCAGCAGCCTCAGCGTCGAGTTCGTGCAGGGCCGCGACCACGGCCGCGCGCGCCGCTCCGTGGGGTGCCAGGGCTCGCAGGATGGCTGCCTGCACCTTGGCGAACTGCGGGCTGTTCACGATGGCAACGTTGTTCTGAATGTTGATCGTGCCTTGCGCGATCGTGGCAATCTCGCCTGTTACCTTGCCGATCTTTTCCAGCACGCCGACCAACTGAGCGGCCACGATCGCCGCGCCGCGGGCGTCGCCCGCCTCGGTGGTCGCCGCAAGCTGCGACATGAGCATCGTGCGCACCGCCCGGAAGTGGTCGAGCACGCTGCCCTGGAATTGGCGCGAGCGAAATAAGCAAGTCAACCAAGCAGCCTGAGTGACCGCTACGCGGTCCTCACCGGATGCTTACTTTTCAGGCCACGGCTTTGAGGTCGTGACGGCAATAGGCCCACGGCAGCAGCTGATCGATGTCGCTGTTTGGATGGCCGTTGACGATCCTGGTGAGGGCGTGGGTCAGGTAGGCAAGCGGATCGAGGTCATTCAGCTTACAGGTTTCGATCAGAGAGGCGATGATGGCCCAGTGCTCGGCACCACCGTCGGATCCTGCGAACAGCGCATTTTTCCGGTTGAGCGTGATCGGACGGATCGAACGTTCGACAACGTTGTTGTCGAGCTCGATGCGGCCATCATCGATAAAGTGCGTCAGACCTTCCCAACGTGAGAGCGCATAGCGGATGGCGTCGGCCAACTTGCCCTTTTGGCTGATCAACGCGAGCTTTGCGCGGAGCCACCGCTCGAAGGCTTCCGCCAGCGGTCGGCTTTTCTGTTGCCGAACGAGACGGCGCTCCTCGGCGCTACGGCCACGGATGTCCTTCTCGAGGGCATAAAACTCGGCGATATGCTTGAGCGCCTCGCCCGCAATGGGCGCGGGACCAGGGGCGGCGAGTTCGTAGAAGTTACGCCGCATGTGCGACCAGCAGAATGCAAGCTGAACGTCGCCACGCTCGGCCAGCTTGCCATAGCCAGCATAGCCGTCGACCTGCAGGATCCCCTTGAAGCCTGCCAGATGGGCGATTGGTCGGTCGGCTTTGCGATCGGGGGCATAGACATAGGCGACGCCCGGCGGATCGGCGCCGCCCCATGGCCGGTCGTCTGCCGCATAGGCCCAGAGCTGACCGGTCTTGGTACGCCCTCGGCCGGGATCGAGCACCGGCATCGTCGTCTCGTCGGCGAACAGCTTTGGCCGTCGCCTGAGCTTGCCGAGGAGGCGCTCATGCAGCGGACGCAGGTGGAAGGCTGCCTGTCCCACCCAGTCCGCCAACGTCGAACGATCGAGCTCAATGCCTTGGCGGGCGTAAATCTGCGCCTGCCGATAGAGCGGCAGGTGATCGGCATATTTGGACACCAGGACCTGGGCGACGGTGGCCTCGGTCGGCAATCCGCCCTCGATCAGCCTAGCCGGGGCCGGCGCCTGCATGACGCCGTCCTCGCAAGCCCGGCAGGCGTATTTGGGACGCCGGGTCACGATGATCCGGAACTGCACCGGGACCAGGTCCAGCCGCTCGCTTCTATCCTCGCCGATCCGGTGTAACTCGCCCTGGCAGCAGGGACAGGTCTTGTTCTCGATGTCGACGACGACCTCGATCCGCGGCAGGTGCGCCGGCAAGGCGCCACGGTTGCCGCGGCGCCTACGGGCCCGCGCCTCACGGCCTTCAGGTGCGCTCACGTCCTGTGCCGTCTCGCTGTACGCGGCGACCTGCTCGACGTCTTCCAGGCCCAGCAGCATTTGATCTTCGGGCAGCGTCTCTGCCCGCCGGCCAAACCGATGCCGCTGCAATTCCTTGATGATCTGACGCAGCCGTTCGCTCTCGCACCGCTCGGCAAGCAGCATCGCTTTCAGCGTCTCGGGATCGTCAGGCAGGGCGTCGCTCACACCCAATTCAGAGCATATTCGCCGCCATCTGGCGACGCGTCCGACGCTCCTGATTCACTTCGCCGCAGTGCCGCCGACAGCTATCCGGCTTGCGTTGGCGTCGACGTCTCCCGCGCCTCATGCACAAGCCGCAGACGCATGACGCCGTCCTCGATCTTCGGCCAGCGGAAGATTCCATCCTCGAGCCTCTTGGCGAGGAGACACAAACCCGTTCCGTCCCAGAACACCAGCTTGATCCGATCCGCTCGCTTGGCTCTGAACACATAGACAGCTCCCGAGAATGGGTCAGCCCCCATGCTCTCGCGCACCAGGGTCGCAAGCCCCTCCATTCCCTTGCGGAAGTCTACCGGTTTGGTCGCCACCATCACCCGGACCGCACCCGACGGACCGATCACCGGCGCGCCTTCAGCGCCTGGACGATCGACGCAATCATCGTTGGGTCCGCACCACGACCGGCCCGAATCGTGATGCCGTCAACTTCGATCTCGACAATCCCGGAATCCGCCTTTGCCTTGCAGCGCACCGCTTTGCGCTCACAGCCAAGAGCGGGCGCAGGCACCACGGCATCCACCACCGCCGGCACAAACTGTACTTCTTCTATTTCGGAATGACCGCCTGCTGCTTCTCGCAACTGACGTCGCCAGCCGAACAACTGCTGCGGCGACAATCCATGCCGTCGCGCTACCGAACAGACCGAGTCGCCGCTCGCAACGATCTCCGCAACGATCCGCGCCTTGTCCTCGTCGCTCCACTTCCGCCGACGGCCGGCTCCGGTGAAGACCTCAAGCCGCCGCACCGGCTCCGTGATAGCACTATGCACTGTGTC
>NZ_LBKA01000022.1:0-37087 GCF_028128955.1 Bradyrhizobium sp. CCBAU 11386 | reverse complement strand
GAGTGAGGCGCCGCCTGCACGCAACAGTTCGATCCGCCAACGCTCGTCATGAGCGCAGACGGTGCATTTAGGTCCCGTTTTCATCTGCAAAAATCCGACGCGAATTGCGCCATGTGGCCCTAAAGTGGCCCCCGAAAGTGAAGTTTCGGTTTCACATCAAATATGCAAATCAATGCAAGCAGTTGAAATTCAGACCCCGTGATTAAATATCGTGAGCGCGTTTGAAAGCGATCGAAACGAAGTGCGACAACGCCGAAGAAGTGGCGCGGATTGAAGAACGGCTTCGGGTCTCACGCAGGCAATTGTTTATGGTTCAACTGTCCCGCGACGGGTCGGCCGCAATACAATTCTTGCGCGCGCTTGAACTTAGCAGCAACAATGAAGACACATTATCACAGGCTTTGATCCGGCAAAGGATCATGCTGTCGGAAATGAGGGTATCAGATGGTCACGTATCGTCTATCGAAACCCCGAATTGTGAAGCAACCATCGATAGGAACTGGCGACGACGAAGTTTCAGCGCCCGTATGTTGGGCTTGCGCCCTTAGCTCCTGGCTTGAAGCCACTCGCGGGGTCAGTTGGTCATATAGCTCAATCATCCAAATGTTTCAGATGTACTGCAATGGAAATGCGCTCGATCTTGCGTACTTCGATGAGATGGCAAACAGCCTCTCGATCAACATGGAATACGAGGAAATCGACAGAGCCGACCTCACGTTCGACTATGTATACGAAAAGATGTTTCCTCTGGTGGAGACGTCCGGGAACCATCTCTACATAGTAATGAAAGGGAAAAATCCAGCTCATGTAGTCGTCGCTTATGGCATTCAGCGGGACAATACCGACTACATCGCGATTATGGATCCGCTTCGGGGTGTGCTCGCGGCTCCTACCCTTTCTGCCTTCAGAAACAAGGCCACTGGCTTCTTGATAGGCTGGGCCCGGCGATAACGATTGTGAAGCCTACGTCGGCGGCGCAAAATGACCCTGTCGCTGCGATTTCCAATTCACTTCCAAGTTGACCACGCTCGTTGGTTCACTGGTTCACCTATAGGGATATGGGTGAACCGAACCAGACGATGATGGGGCATAAATGCCCCCCATCGTATCGTCCGTGGTTCACTGAGTGGTTCAGGTGAACCAGCTTGATATCCAAGGGGTTTTTGCCTCTCTTGGTTCGGTTTTGGTTCACCCCTTGGTTCGCTTAATTTGCGCCAGGAAATCGTGCTGGCGGCAGCGGTGGTTGGTTCACCCCTGAACCACGCGAATCCATGGCGTTAAGCTCCCGCTCGCCGGCACCGGTCAACGTCCAACCGCTGCGCTCTGGACGGATCAGCTTTTGTTGCTCCAGCTTTTGCGCGAGCCGGTACACGCGGCTGTCGCTCATCCCGAGCAGCTTGCCGACATCGCGGCGGCTTTTGCGCGGATGCTGATCGATGGCCTTCAGTAACGCATCCTCGTCCCGCTCGTTCGCCCGCTCACGCTCCACAATGCCGAAATCCGAGACCGGCCGCGCAACGACGGTCGGGATGGCGCGCCCCTTGGTGTCCCGTAGCTTAGGGTGCTGCACGGTCACCAATTCGAAATGGACCGGCTCGAACGACGGGCCACGGAACTTGCCGAGGGCTTCGAAGGCGATCACCTGGCCGTTCCGCCGCAAGGCAACGTTGCCGTCAACCTCATTTAGAAACGCCCCGCCGCCCTTTGGGATCAGGTCGTCATCGGCCGCGCGCTTGGTCGGATGCGCCAGGGCGAGCACGCACGGCCCGCTGGGCAGGTTCGTCATGGAGCGCAGCAATCGCGCATAGTTGCCCATCTGAACGTTATCGTTATCGTCGTCGCCCTCGAAATACGCGGCGACCGTGTCGACGATGACCAGGGTGGGTTGCAGTTTCTTCGCTGCCACCTCGGCTTCGATGTTCGCGACGTTCTCCGAAATCTTCACCACACCGTTGATGAAATGCACGTCCACGGTCTCCGGGTCGATTCCCATCTCTTGGGTCACGCCGAGCCACCGCGCCTGCACGTCCGTCGGGTTCTCGCCGGCCGCGTAAATCACCGTGCCCCTTTCCACTTCGATGTTCCCGATCGAACGTCCCGTCGCTACGTGTGCGGCGAGACGCATGGCCGCTGCGGTCTTGCCACCCCCTGTCTTGGCGGTCATCGAGTAGCAAAACCGCCGCTGAAATATCCGGTCGATAACGTAGTCAGGCGGGACGAAATCGCGGACGAATTGGCCCGAGGACTGAATCAGGTTCGTGGGTGCGGGCTGTTTCGGGAAAGGGACGACGGGCATTGCTTTTGCCTTATCTAAATGTTCGTGGAAGTGGCGTTCGGTCCAGCGCTCATATTTTAGCCCGTCGCCGTCGGGGCGGCCGTCCGCGAGCCATTTGGCATAGCCGGCATCGTCCAATTCGAAATACCGGTCGAGCCATTTAAGGCGGCTTGCCTCGCGCGCATTTCGCTCGGTTTGCGCCGCTGCACGTTTCGCACCGACCTTCGCGGCCAGCTCGTTCAGAGTGGCTTCTGTCCGCTCCCAGGCGTCGCCGCAGGGCTCGTAACCGCGCTCCTTCTCACTGGCCAGGACATCGATGATCAGTGAATCAGTCCAGTGTTTTTCGCGATCGAACTGCTGCCACTCGTCAACGAGGGCAGCTTCGTATTGCTCCATCGTCAGGGGCTCGTGGATGCCGGGTATATAGCCAGGCGGCTCGTACTCGTGCATCAAATCGCGCCAAAGGGCGAAGCCCTGTTCGTTCGGCCATTGGCGGTGCATGTCCCAGCCGAGGCAAAGCGGCGGCGACATTTCCGGCTCAGGACCGCCACACCACCATTCAATCAAATCGCGCAGAGCCTCGATTGCGACCGGCGTCGCGAGGCGTTCGGTTTCGTCAAGTTCAAGCAAACTCATCGGGTAGCTCCTTACTCGTGGAGCCCCGAAGCAAAATCAGATTGCAAAAATCGCGGAATGTGATACGTAAAAGCTGCCAAGCAATTCACGAACACGTCCGCGGCCCTGCGATCAGTTCTGATCCGGGGCCGTTTCGTTTATGTCGGCTTGTTAGCTGGAGTGAGCGGATGGCTACGGCAGAATTCGAGCCAGTCGAGATTTTCGACCAGCTCCTTGCAGCGCGCTCGCCACGCAGTCGGCTCGACTACGATTTCCTGACGATAGCGTTCGATGTGCTCTCGGAGCAGCGTATAGGCATGCTCACAGGCTTGGTTTAGCTCGGTCATAACGCACCGGTCACGGTTGACTCGAGTGCCGTCAGCCAGTCAGCCGCGGCAGCCTCACTGATGCGGGTGCATTTGCCGATCTTCACGACGCGCGGCCCTTTGCCCTCCGCGCACCGCCGGTAAAACGTGGCCCGGTGGATACGATACCTCCGGCAGAATTNCATTCTAAGCCTAACGGTTCAAACAAACCGCAGACTCGCAGATTGCCCCGTCATCCGGTAGGTGGCCGCTGAACAGCGCTTACAATAAAACTGCGAACTCGGACGAATCTCCCACGCATCACGTAAGCATTGACTGAGGCGTTCTTCTTTTCTGCGGCTTCTTCGATTCGACGTGCCAAATTGATTGGAAGCGACGTTCTGCGCTGCCGTCCTCGATCACATCGAAGTACTTTTCGACCAAATGGTTTGCATGCTTCTCAAGAAGCTTCTGTGCTTCATGATCGCTCACGGGTCCGAACTCCAAAACCTCTTCTCCATCGTGGTTCACCACGACCTTAAAAAAGGCTCCTGCCCGCGCCTGATAGAGACCCACCAGGCATTGGAGAAATGGTTTCCATCTACAAACACCTGCCGCGCGCCTGCTCCTCGGATTTCATGAGGATGCCCGGCACGCTGGCAATGCCGCCGCCAGCGAAATCAGGCGTCAGGATGAACGTTAGCTCCGCGGTGTGGCTCGCTGGCAGCGATGGATCGGTGTTGCGGCGGAACGACATCGTCATCTTGAAGTTTCTCGATGGGATGTCAGCGCGCAGGCCGAAAAGCTCCGGGAGTAGTGGCGGTGGACCGGCAAGTGGACAGGTTTTTGCTGAGTTGCCCGTCGGGTCAACTGGTCGCATCCGAAAACGGTAGTGTGAATCGACGCCGAAACCTGACCCCTCCGATATGAAATAAGTCAGGGTATTACGGCGTTGATCGGGGTCCGGACCCCGCGCCGATTTACACTCTTGGCGGCCTACGTGAGCGAGATGCACAAAGGATAACCTACTTGACTGGTGCTCGCTTTCGGCACCGGGTTGAGGCCATCGTTGAGAGATTCTCGGAAATGCAGACCGACCTCGACCGCGAGCGCAAGGCGATGAAGCAGATCGCCCTTTCTGCGGTCGAAATCGATCTGGCCCGCGTGTCATCGTCAAGCGTCCGACTTAACGGTTCCGCCTCGTGCACGGCACTTCCTCTCGCCTCAACCTTCGCCCAGAACTTCGCGACGAACTCATCGATCTTCTTCTTGGCTTCCGCCTCCAGCACGTCGGCTACGGCCTTAGCCGCCTCTTGCGGCAGATGTGCCGCCTTATCCGTCTTGTCGATCGCGTCGTTGACGGCCGGGATTGGTGTCTCTCCCTTCACGTGCGGCGGTCCTTCAAGCGGGTTAGGCGACTTGGATACGGTGCCGACCTTGTCTTGGTGGACTTCGAAAGTTCCGTCTTTCCGGACGGTGAAATCCGGGAGCAGGCCACCTGCGTATGCGAGACTGACGCGTGCAAGCTGCGCCAATTGCCGCGGCGACGGTATCGACCGTGATGGCCGCGAGGCAATCGATCCCTCGCCGACAGGCCGCGAAACGATGCGATGTGAACCAGCATGGCTCGCATGCAAGGCCGCTCCGGAGCACGGTGACGTTGGGCGGTAACGGGCCCAGCGTCTCATCCGGAGTGGGACCAAACAGCATAATGGTGGCCGTACCGAGCGCAGCCGCCAGGTGACCGAGGCCGCTGTCGTTGGCGACGACGACTGCGGCGCCTGCCAGTACGCCCGCCGTCTCGCAGAGCGAGAGTTGGCCAGCCAGCATGCGACAATGGGGAGAGAAGCTCATCCTTGATCCGTTCCATCCCTGCAGGTCGTCGATGGTCCCTACCACCGCGACGTTCTCGAGCCGATCCGCCAGCGCCACGAAGTGAGGCCACCGCTTCGCGGCCATTTCTCCGGTCTTGCAGCCGGGCGCCAGGACGATCGTGCGAGGGTGAAGCTCGGCAGGAGGATATCGATCCGCAGGCAGTCGATAGCAGGGCGGTGTTTCAAGGCAGATGCCGAGTGCACGCGCGAACTCCAGGTAATAGGCCTGTTCGTTGCGATAGAACAGCGCATCCGGAGGGCGTGCAACGCAATTCGTCGCGCGGCCATAGCGGCCGGCATAGCCGCGCCAATAGAACGGGGGAATGGCCGCGATGGTGATGTCGTGGCCGTCCAGCGCATGCCGGCGCGAGCGTCCGTTGTAGATGGTGCGAAGGATGTCCCAGCCGGCAAACAGTTCGGCGGTCTCGGGATAGTCGCCGTCAACGAGCAGATCGACGATGTAGCCGTTGGCGTGCAGCACAAGCAGCAATGGGGTCGCCAGCACGATGTTGCCGATGCCGGATGCGACGTGCACCAGGACAGTTGGTCGCTCATTGGGCTCGGTCGACTGCATGCTGCTCCTCCCCTGCCGCTCGCGAGCCAACAGCGGATAGTGGTCGCAGCACCAACGCGTTGTCGGCGAACCACCATGTCTTGTCCAGAACTCGCCTTAGCGCGCCGCGAATGGCCTGCGTCGCCTGATCATCGAGGTGAAATTTTCGTTCGTCGAACTTGGCGATCCAGTACCGGTGGGGTTGCTCGTTTACGTGGTGAAGGCCGCCTTGGCCGGGCGTCGCCGCCGTGAAAAATACGGATCGCAATGCGTGTCGGCGGATATTGTCTACCAGCATTTCGGCGTGGCATTTAGCGAGATGCTCGGCGACCTCGGAACAGATCACCAGGTCGTGGGCTTCGAGCCGGGGCGGCGCTGTCAGATCGGCGATGATGAATCTGGATCGAATGGCGTCGGGAGCTGAGTGCCACGCGTGCTCCGATCCATCGATGCCCGTGATGTGCTTGCCGTGCCGTCGGGCGAGACGATCGATGAGGAAGCCATTGCCGCATCCGAGGTCAAGCTCCGAGGAGAATTCGAGAAAGCGCGCGAGCACATCGGCGATTGCGTCATACTCTTGGCGCCAGGGCGCGTGCATCTCAAAGAAGTGTTGATCATAGATCGCGGAAATATCCATGGGCTCACCCGTTCCCGGGAATTATGTGTGCGGTTGCCTGATTGAAGGGCGGTGCGAGTCATGGCTCAAAGAGGGCCGAGGCGTGCGACCGGCCGTGGTCGTGGAGCCTGGAGTTCGCTGCCAAGTGCTGGACGTAGGATCGATCGCGGCAATAGAGAACGTAGCCCTTGTGCGCGAGAAATCGACTCCACCTGATGTCGTAGCCAGGCAAAAAGGTAGTCATCATCTCGTCGCGGCCGGCGACGATCTCACCCACCGCCTTGCGTGTAAACAGGATACTCTGTGTGCCGTAGAAGTGGGTGGGATCGATTATGTGGGATTGATAGCCGTGCCCCGGCAGGTAGAGTGTGAGAAATCCGGTCTCCGGTCCGAGATAGGTGTTGGTTACCATGTGAGCGAACTTCGAGGAAAACACCACGTCGTCCTCGATGAATAGGATGTATTGATCTCCATCGCTGTGCCGCCAGGCCATTTCGAGTGCGACGTTCGCTGCAAGCAAGCTGGACCGAATCATATCGTGATAATCCAGGCTCGGCAGGATGAACATATAGGGAGTCCGGACCAAGCGAGTTCAGCAGGGCCAGATATTCTCCCGATAGTCTCGGTGACTTGCTCTGGTCGACGAGCACGATCGGTGGCTTGAGCGCATGCTTAACGCCTGAGAAGCTCTCTACAAATCGGCCTGTTACCTCGAGGTTGGACTCGCAGGTGAGGATCACGGGAACGACGGTGAAGGGCATTGCGCACTTCCTGCGAGAAAGAGCTCGGTCATCAATGCGGTGAGAAGACGTGCAGGTCCCAATCCATTCGTTGCGGTGTGGGGTGTCCCTGCACGGTGCGCTCGAACTGGCGATGCAACGCATCCTTGCGCCAACCCGCCTCGCGGAATCGCTCGCACCACCACGATCGGTCGCGCAGGGTAATATGAGAGGAATCACCCGTCGAATGCGGCCTCGCGATCACGGCGAATAGCGCCTGTTGCGTCCAGCCCCGTGCGCGTTCGAGGAATGTCCGCAGCTGGTCCTCGGTGAGGCTCTCCAGCAAGGACATCGCAACGAGCACGTCGAAGGTGCGGTCGAAGGTTACGGTTTCGACGGAGGCGAGGGACAGATAGTCGCGGGTGCTGGCCTCGGCCTGTTCGATGGCCCATGGACTGTGATCGAAGCCCCAGGCCTGCAAGCCCCGTTCGCGCAGCGCCCGGACCAGAAAGCCCTTGGCGCAGCCGGCGTCGAGAAAGCTCTCCGCTTCCGGAAATGTTTCGGCGAGAAAGGCGGCCGCATCGGTAAAGACGCCGCGAAACAGGGGCCAGGTGTAGCCAGACCGCCAGTTGCTCTTGCGTCCGGTCTCGAAATAATCCGCATCGTACCAACCGGCCGGGATGGGGACCGGCGGTGCTCCGATGTCATCCCGGGTGCGGATCGCATTGGCGCGGGAGCGGTCGGTGCGTGCGAGCAGTTCGATGAGCCGGGACTTCGCGAGCTCGCCGACGCGCGCCTGCGAGAATCGCGACTGCAGCGAGGCCGCCGCGGTTTGCGCCGCCGTGCGGACGGCCGTCCGGTTGGCTTGGGTCCAGCGCAATCCTTCCACGGCGTGGTCGAGGTTCGGCTCGGCCCAGTGCATCGACGGCGAATAGAATTGGTAGGATTGGCGGACCGGCGCGGGGTTTGCCCGCACCAGCCAGTGCCGTTCCGGATCGAGATAGTCGAGCGGACCCGAATAGGCCGTTGCCACCACGGGCTTGCCGCGGGATGCCGCCTCGAACAGTGGATATCCCCAGCCTTCGCCCTTGTGCAGGGAGACGTAGCAATCGCCGCGCGCATGCATCGCACTCAATTGCTGCTCGTTCCAGGCTTCGGCGCGCAGCAGGATGCGTGCTGCCGACGGCCAGCGCCGCTGGGCTTCCGCGAGCGCCCCTGCGGCGCTGGAGGCGGCATTGGCGCCGGTCTTGAGCAGCAGGACGGCGTCGGTCTCCGACGGAAAGGCACGCAGGAAAGCCTCGATCAGGCCGGCCGGATTCTTGCGGTCCTGCCATTCGAAGCACGCGTAGAACAGAAAATCCGTATCCCGGATTCCCATTGTCCCCCAGTCGATCGCGCCGGCGGTCGCCGGCGCGGCCGTGGGAACGGGATGCGGAACGCAGAAGGGCTGCCGGCCAAGTCCGCGGGCAAAGACCTCGACGTTGAACTGGCAAGGCAACCAGACATCGATGGCGCGCAGCAGGGGATTGCGCCAGGCCGGCGGCATGGTGTCGGTTTCCCACACGGTCATCGCGATGACGTTCGACGCGCGGGAGGCGCTGCGCGCCCAATAGGGTGGAATGCCGTGAAACAGGTTGAAGTCGGCGCTGGCGTCGTTGCCGATCAACGACCTCACGAGGTCATCGGGCACGCGGTCCGGATGCCCGCCGGTGTCGGTGACCGCCACCCGTATTCCGGCTTCGTGCAGCGCGCGCACATAGGCGCGGGCGGCTTCGCCATATCCGGAACAATGGGAGACCTCGCCGTGGTAGTTCAGCCGGATCGCCGTTCCGTCCTGCGGCGGACGGGCGGTGCGTTGCGGCAATCGGTCCGGCAGGACCTTCCTGACGTGCTCCAGCACCTCGTCTGCAGTCAGCATTTTCAGACACTCGAGATGATGTTGGCAATCGCGCCGGCCCCATGGACCCTGTCGGCATGCGGATTCGCAAGGCAGGCCCTTGCTGATCGGCACCATGTTCCGTGACGGGATCGCCTCGCGTTCGGGACTGGTGATGCCGAAGATGCCGAACGTCGGCACCTCCAGCGCGACTCCGAGATGCATCAGGCCGGAATCGTTTGCGACGAGGGCGGCGCTTTGCCGGATGAGCGCGGCAGTGTCGAGCAGGGAAAGTTTTCCGGCATAGAGGCGGGCGTGCTCCGGCCAGACAAACGCCCGGTCGAAATATGTCTGCGCATTGTCCAGATCCGCGGCGGTGCCGATCACCGCGACATGGTCGAAGCGATGCGCCAGAGCGTCAAAGCCGTGCCACTTTTTCCACGGCCAGTTCGGCTTGCAGCCGGGATGAAGCGCGACCGTTCCCGGCGGCAAGGCAAAGTCGCGCTGCGAGGACATCGCGAACGGCTCGGGCAGCGGCCCCTCCCAGCCGAGCTTGCGGGCGATGTCGCCGGCGCAGGCGCTATCACCCCTCGACAGCCAATCGGCGCGGGCAAAGGCAAGACTGCGGTCCGCCTTGACCTGCCGGGCGAGGGGAGCGCTCCACGCGGTGAAGGTCGCGACCGCGTAGTGGGTGTCGCGCAGCTCGGGGACCTCGCGCGGGCTGCGGCCGTTGGTGACGTCGCTGGTTTGCAGCAGGCGGGCGATCTCCGGTGCGCCGCGCAAGAGGTCTGCGGCTTCCGTGCAATCCGGCGCGAGCAGCACGTCGACGGTATGGCCGAGGCGATGCAGTGCGCGGATCAAGGGCGTGATGCGGATCATGTCGCCGATGCCGGATGCCACCGTCACCAGTGCGGGACCGCACGCCGCTGCTGTACGGGCGGGTGCCGGCGCGCGCGCCGACGCTTCGCGCGGCCAGTCCGTTCCGGTGAGCGCGCGCACGTCGGCGAAGGGTCGTGTCTGCCAGCGCGGGTCGCGTATCTGTTTTGGACTGGTGTTGGAGGCATGCACCAGCCCCACGAAGAAGCGGTTGTCGGAGAGGACGTGGATGCGCGCCTGCTGCGAGGCGATGACAAAGCGGGTGTCCTCGCCGACCGTGATCTCGGGAAACGGATGGCTGCGCCAGTGCGATTTGCGATAGCACAGTGTTGCGCCGCAGACCCAGGGCCGCGCGGTGCCGGGATAGACATATTCCCAGGCCTGCCGCGAGCGAGGCTCAATGAACAGCACGCGGTCGATACCGCAGATATCGGCCTGCGTACGCTCCAGCGCCTCGACCTGGGTCGTGATGCGCGACGGCGCATACCAATCGTCGTCGTCCCAGTGCAGGATGATGTCGCCGCGCGCCTCGGCGCAGGCGGCATTGCGCTTGGCGCCGAGCGTCTGGCGGCCGCTGGCGCGGAGATAGCGAATTTGCGGATGCTGGGGGATCAGTTCGGCGAGGCCGTCGTTGCCATCGTCGAGGATGACGAGTTCCTTGTCGGCATAGTCCTGCGCGAGAAACATGCCGATCGCCTGCGGCACGAACTGCCGCCGGTTCGCGGTGGGCATGATGCAGGAAACGCGAGACACGATGGCCTCCCAGTCAAACGGTTAGAATTTCAGGTGCATCCATTTATTGTTCAGATCGGTGAGCTGGAACTTCTTCTTGATATCGTCTACCTGCCCTTTGACTGTTGATCCCGAGCTGCGGTTCTTACTGTAGTTGAGCGGCCAGACGTTGGACTCCTCGTCCGGCCCGCCCAGCTGCTTCTCCATGACATGATCGCCGTCAGTCGTTCCGTCAGGCGCGTCGTTGCGGTTGTATCCCCAGTCTTCAAGCTCCCTGTTCACCGCATTCTTCCGTGTATCGCTGGTGACTTGCGATGCAGCCTGGAAGAAGAAATCCGGCTTCGTTTTCGAAATCGGGTTCACCACGCCAATCGTCAGATTGGTAAGCTTGCGGGTCGTTGTAGGCTTGGCCGTGAAGCTGCTGTTCAGGCTCTTGAGGTCGGAGAGAGCCAGCCTCCCGCTAGAAGGCTTCTTCTTAGCAATGGCGGCTTGCACGTCGTCCGGGGGCGCGAGCACAATTGGCTCGTAATCCGTAAGCGCCGGCTTGACCCAATGGATCGTGATCGCTTTTGTCTTGGTTGATCCGTCTCCGCTGACGTGAGCTTTTGCGACCTTCTTCTTCGGGCTCATCTCTCCGTCGATCTCGAACTCGCCATCACGCACGTCCATCGTCAGCTCGGTGAAGCCATAGGTGGACTTCCAGATCGGAAGTTTCGGCTCGACCTGTTCTGCAGCCACATCACCTTCCGAGTCCTTCATGGCGTCCAGTTCTTTGTTTACGCCTGTGACGGCCGCCGTCCATTTGGGGTTCTCCGCGTCCTTGTCGCCACCGAAGAGTCCCCGGCCAATCGCAATGGCCTGCTTCACCAACCAGTCCAGCGCTGCGTCGACGGAGGCCTGAATCTTGATGACGATGCCGCGAATCGCCTCCCCGGGATTGGAAATGCCAAGCCAGTCCGCCAGGAACGCGATGACACTCGCAACAGCCCTTTCCAGCGACTCCTCCACCATGTTGGCCGCCGGCCCTATGTTCCCCTTGATGATGTTCCCGATTGAATCGAGCACGGAATCGACGAGGGCGAGGATGCGATTCATCTTGGTCACGATGAACTCGATCGTCGTATAGACGGTCTGGATCAGCTCGATGATCGCGCCGGCGGGGTTTGACATGGTCGCGAGCTTCTTGATGCCAACCTTGATCAAGTCGGTGGTGATCCAGCTGGCGATGCCGCCAATGACGGAATCCCAGAGATCCGACAACTGGCCCTTGATTTGTTCCCACAGCGCAGCCGGGCCCTTGGTCAGCAGCGTGCTGATCCAGTCCCACGCCTTGCTCAGCACTTCCACAGCTGTCGGACCGAGCACCATCTCCAGCTTCTTGCGCAGCTTGGCGCCGGTAATGCCGAGGATCTGCATCACCAGGTCGAGCACGGCAGAGAGCGTGAACTCGCGCGGCGGCTTGATGCCCAGATCCGCCAACGGTTCCATCAGCCAGCTCAGCAGGCCCTGGAGCAGGTGAGTGCCGATCTTCTCGAAAAACTGGTCGAAACCCTTCTTCACCGCCCCGAACACGTTCTTGATGAAGGACATCGGGTGCATCAGGATTTCGTCGACCTCGTCGATCGCCTTGCCGATCACCGAGAAGAACAGATCGACCTTCACGCCGGCCGCCTCGAGCACGAAGCGGATCACCATCATGGCGGCGCCGCCGAGATCGCCCTTGACGAACACGGTGGCAAGGAAGTCCAGCACCAGCTGTTTGATCTTGCCCCAGATCTCCGGAAGGTTGACGAAGGTGCTGATGACCGGAATCGCCGACAGGATGTGCTGGATGATGAAATCCTTGATTGGATTCCGGATGCATTCCGGTATCGCCCGCCACACCGGCCCGAGCACGAGATCGGGCAGCACCTTGACGACGTTGCCGATCACCGGGACCAGCTTTTCCAGGACGCCGAGCACCGGCTCGACGAATGCGGACAACCGCGCAACGCCCTGGCCGGCGAGCGCGAACAGGCTCTTGACGCCACCCTGCACCCACTCGCTGAGTGCCTGGATTTTGCTTTCGATCCAGCCGAGCCCGCCCACGAAGGCGCCGACGATAGGACTTGCGCGTAGCGCGTCCATCATGTTGGTGATGTTCTGCACCAGGCCGCCGATCTGTGCGGCGACCCAGCCACCGGCATCGGCGATCTTGCCGCCGAGGGCGACGATGGCGGCTTTCACGGCCGGGAGGATCTTTTGGCGCAGCGAAGCCTGATCCGCGGTGACGCCCTGAGGCTTGGCCAGGCTGCGCACCATGTCGCCGGCATGATGCAGCCACTCGTGCACCCGCTCGCGCAGGTTCAGGATGGTGTCGAGCGGACTGAAGGCGGCCACCTTTCCCGCGAACGTCTTGATCGGCGTGATGACCGGATCGAGCTTGACCTTGATCGCGTCCCAGGCTTCGCCGAGCTTGCGCTGGACCCAGCCGAGCAGGCCTTCCTCGTTGTCACCCGTGTCCGTGATGCCGAGTTGGTCTTTCAGCCAGCTCCAGACCCTACCGAACAACAGGCCGGTGGATTTGACGGAGTCCCACCACTGCGATGCAAGCAGCTTGATCTCATTCCAGACGTCGCCCGCGACATCGCTCAGGAAGTCGACGACGGGAGCGCCGAATTTCTTCCAGATGTCGGAGAAGAATTCGCCGACCGGCGCAAAAAATTCCCTGATCTTGTCCCAGGCTTCGCCCGCCATTTGCTGCAGGGTGTCGCCGAGCTGGCTGATCGCGTCAAACAGCGGTTTGCAGTCGTTGTGAGCGAGCGCCGCCAGAATCGGGCGCATCGCTCCAGCCAGCTGGGTGAACGTCTGCAGCAGGCCGGCGATGAAACCCCCGCCTTGACTCAGCCGGTTGAATATCCGGCCGAACAGTCCGCTGAGCCGATCGCGGAAATAGCCAACCACGCCCTTGTTTCGGATGCCCTGGATCGCGGTAACGGCGGCTTCGGGCAGCACTTTTTTAAGAAGGCCCCACAGGAATCCCGGACTGTCGTCGGCCTCTTGTTGCGGCGCCGGCTGCGGCGGCTCGGGCGCGGGCGTGGGCTCTGGCGTGTCGGCCTCCTGCCGCTGGATGATTTGGCGTTGCAGGCGCGCTGCGGGCAGCGAACGGGCTGTGAAGGAGGATGCGGCGGAATTCGCCGCCCGTTCGTGGACATCGTCGGCTGGACCGATCCGCAACGGAGCGGTCGCCACCGCACCGGCTTGTTGCTTGACATGCGTGAGCTCGTGCGCGAGCAGCCGGTCGCCTTCCACGCTGCCCGGACGATACTTGTTCGCGCCGAACACGACGTGATTGCCGACCGTGTAGGCGTTGGCATGCACGGCGCGGGCGGAAGCTTCCGCGACCGATCCGGTATGAATATGGACGTGACCGAAATCATGGCCAAGGCGAGTTTCCATGCTCCGCCGCGTCGGCGAGCTCAGGAAATAGCTCGAGCTTGCCAGCGCGTCGTGCACGATCGGCGGGGCGATGCCGCCGGCCGCCGGCGCGCCCGTCGCCCGCTGCGGCCGCAGCGTGGCATGACTGCACTCCTCGCATTTGCCGGATAGGCCGGCCTCGCCGCCGCAGTCACAGCTTCGCTGCAACAGCCGGATCCGCGGCCGCGCAGCCTCGCTTGCCGGCGCTGCGGTTGCGCGCGCCGGCGCGGTGGTTGCAGCTGCGGGCGCGGCTAGGCCCATGCTTCGCTCTCGCTCCGGGTCAACGGACGTTCCAGCTTGGCGTATTCGCTGCGCGCGGCGGCTTCGAGGTGACGCATGCCAACAGGTGCGCCTTCGTCCGCGGCCAGAAATGCGGCGTTCATCGCGATGTGCCGGATATTGCCGCCGGCGACACGCAGCAGAGAGAGCCGCTCCGCGTCCAGTCCCTCGGTCGGGGTCGCGGACGGAAAGGCGCGGCGCCAGATTTCGGCGCGTTGCGCCTGCTCCGGAAACGGGAACTGCACGACGAAGCGCAGGCGGCGCATGAAGGCAGGGTCCAGCGCCGACTTCATGTTGGTGGTCAGGACGGCGAGGCCGCGATAGGCTTCCATCCGCTGCAGCAAGTAGCTCACCTCGACATTGGCGTAGCGATCATGGCTGTCCTTGACCTCGCCGCGCCGTCCGAACAGCGCGTCGGCCTCGTCGAACAGCAGGATGGCGCCGCTTTCCTCGGCGGCATCGAACAGCCGGCGCAGGTTCTTCTCCGTCTCGCCGATATATTTGCTGACGACGGAAGCAAGGTCGATGCGGAAGAGGTCGAGCTTCAGCTCGTGCGCCAGTACTTCGGCGGCCATGGTCTTGCCGGTCCCGCTCGGGCCGGAGAACAGCGCGCTGATGCCGAGCCCGCGCCGGCTCCGTTCGGCAAAGCCCCAGCGCTCGTGCACTTGGGTACGGTTGCGCAGCTGCACGGCGATCATGCGCAAGGTATCCTTCTGGCTCTCCGGCAGAACCAGATCATCCCAGCCGACGGCGGTGTCGATACGTTGCGCCAATCCCTCGAGGCGTGCCCGTAGCCGCGCGCGGCCGAGCGTCCACAAGGTTGCGTCCAGCGAGGCCTTGGGCTCCTCCGTGCTGCAACGGGAAAGCGCATGGCTTGCGATGGCGGAAATCGCCGGTATGCCCAGATTGAACTGCGCGGCGATGGCGTCAAGCGTGGGCGCAACGCCAGCCGCGGCCGGCCCCAGCGCATGACCCCATGCCTGACGTTGCTCGTCGACATCGGCATGCCCAACGTCCAGGATGAAGTTGTTCCGGCGCGGGATGCGTTGCGGTTCCCGAGTGCACAGCGCGACAAATCCTTCCAGACGCTGCAGCAGTCGAATAGCCGCCTGGCTCTGCTGCCGCGCCGCGTCTCCCTCGGGGAGCGAATCGTCCCACTCGAGCGCCAGGACGGCCGCACCGGCCAGCGCCGACTCGCGCTGCCACAGCCGCGCGAACGACTCGAGATCGGAGATGTTTGTGGGCACGAGCTCCGCGGCGATGCCGGCGGCGCGCAAGCCGAGCCGGCTCGCCGCCGCGGCGACGACCAGCCGACACTCGCCGGGGTCGCCGCACAGCTGCACCAGCGGAATCTGCGAGCTATCGTCCGCGCCCGCCCACAGCGAGGCGATCTGTTCGGCAACCCCGTGATGCGACGCCACGATGCCACCGACCTCGGGGAGAATGTCGAGCATGACGGTGAGCCGCTCGTCGAGTTGGCGAATTCCCGACAGGCAATGCAGAACGCGTTCATCGATCCGCAGCGGCGCTAGCGTCAGCACGGGATGATTGCCCAGTTCGAGCAGCCGCCATCGCCGCAGCGGCGCATGTGGCGACAGCGCGCTCCATTGCGGGTCCGGCAGCACGGCGAGCGCGAGCGCAAAGTTGGGCGAGTGATGGCCGGCGCATTCCGGCGCGGTCGCGCACATGGCGGCGAATTCCGGATCGACCTCCATGCCGGCGCAGAGCAGCAGGACGTCGCGCTCGAAGGTGGAGAGCCCGAACACGTCGGTGATGCGGTCGAGGGCGGGCGCGGTATCGGCAAACGCCGCGCTGTCCGCAGGCGTTGCGGCGCGGGCGGCAGCCGCCGGCGCCTTGCTACCGACGTGGCGGGCGAGCCGCTGCTTCACGCCAGCGAGCGATTCGACGAGATAGGCGCGGTTCGCCTCACCCCAGTCGTGCTGCTTCGGCTTTCCGTGCATGACAGCTCACCAGATGATGACTGGAGCGACGGGTGCGCCGCTGGGATCCAGAGAATAAGGGCTTGCCGCGCCGTCAATCAGGACGCGCGCCAGATAGCTGCCGTTCGGCAAGCCAGGCACGGCAAAGAGGACGGTATCGCTGTCCTGCGCACGCGGCTCGGCTGCGAACACATGCGTTGCTTCGGGCAGGCTCACGGCGGCGAGTTGCAATGCCGCGCTCTGGCCGGCGCCGACAGTCGGGTTGATCTTCACCTCGATCACGTCCTCGGGCGGAGAACCGAAATTGTGCCGCGCGGTGATGGCAAAGCTGCCGGGCGCCGCGCCGGGCTGGATTTGCGGATGTAGTACGAAGGTCGCGATCTCGGATTGTATCCCGGCCTGATGCGGCGTCGGTGGCGCGCCCAGCTTCAGCGCTTGCACCACGCGCGCGGTCTGCGGACCCGCAGCAAGGCCGCCGGGCAGCGTGACCACGATGCGCGTATTGGAGACGAAGGCCGGTGACTGGTTGATCGTGCCGAACAGGACGATGGTGCTCGACCCCGACATGGACAAGTTCTGCCCGGCGAGGACGATCTGGCTTTGCGGCAGGATCAGAGATCCGCTGCCCGGTGCGGGCAGGATTTGCTGGATCAGGGGCTCGCGGAATGGCAGCGCCTGCAGGTTGAAGCTCAGGGCCGGCGCTGGCGGCGGAGGCAGGGGATCGTTGCCGTCGATCAGCACAACGCTGGCGCGATACGCGGTCGAAAGCACGTAGTCGATCTTCAGCAGGAAGGACCACAGCTTCGACAACTCCTCGAGCGTGAAATTCACCGGCACAAACCGCACCAGCTCCGATTGCACCGACAGGCCGGCGCCGTTGAGGAACGACGTCGTCGTTTCGACGTGATCGATCAGGGCGCGTGGCAGTTCCGGATTGGCGTGCAGCGCAAGCGCGACGGAACCGAGCAGCCGCTGTTGCTCGAGACGGCTCTCATCGCCGTAGAAGGTGAGAAGATAATGCAGGTCGAGCGCAACCTGCGGGCGGCGCAGCAGCGAGCCGTTGGTTGCGCGTGTGGGCAGGTCGGCATTGCGCAGCGCCGCGTTGGGCGAAACCTGGTACAGGAAAATGTTGACGCCCGGATCGGGCAAGCCACCGGTGGAGTCCGGCGGCATTGCGGTGACGGTCGCGCCGGGCACGTGCGCAGTGTCGATGTGCTGCTGCAACAGATGCAGCAGCGTCTCGGTGACGGTCGCGATGGCAAGAGCAGAGCTCATTGGATATAGCCGCCTAACTCGGCATCGCGTTGTAGGGGACCCAGGTTTGCTGTTGTGCGCCGTCTCGGAACAGACTCGGAAGATTAGAAGACCCGCGCAGCACGTTGCCGGTCACGGCCAGCAGGTGCAGGAAAGGCGTCGTGTCCGGAATGATGGCCAGGCTGACGCCGCGAATGCCTTCGTTCATGATCAGGTTGCCGGTGAGCGCGCTTCGTTCATCGTTCGGCACGATCAGAACCGCAGACGGTGCACCCAGCGCCGTAGATCGGTTGCGGAGATTGTTTGACGATAACACCAGCGAAACGCTGCGATCAGTCTCCTCTTGGGGCGGGACGTTGGCGATTATGACCAGGGCCGCGGAACCCTGGCCTCCCTCGATCTTCTGTGGAAGCGCTTCGACCTGGTTGGCGAGGAAGAAGATACTGCTTGGCCTGGGCCGAACCACCACTCTTTCCGCAGGTGCCTTGACCTCGGGTGGCAGCGCGTAGCTCGCGAGAAACGCGGTCATATCGAGCTCCTCGAACGCCACGCGGTTCATCGCTTCCAGGTACATCTGCTTCGCTTTGTCCTCGCTCGGCGGGGTCGAGTCCGGCAAGTTCAACCAGAAGCCGCTCACGCAGCGATCGACGCGGTTGTGCTCGAGGCGCAGGTTGCCGAAATGCGCTCTGCCAAAAGCCGCCAGAGTAAGGTTGCTGAAACGGCAGCCTTCGACCACGGGATCCCCGAGATCGTCCGGCAGGTTGTCGACGAAGCTGACCGCGGCGATCCCCGTCGTTAGAACCAGGTGCGATAGTGCCGTTGTGGACTCTGCGGCCCCAATTCGTTCGTTCAGGCCGCTCAGCGACAGGCGCGCGCGCTCGATGACGTCCCCGAAGTCGCGATGCTCGGGTGATGGCGTAGCCGCTTCGACCCGGACGAGCTCCGGCCGCACCAGAGGCCCTGTTGTTTCACCGGTCTGCGCGGGACGTTGCGACCGTGGGTGGAAGGTGAGGTCGATTTCGGAGTCGAAATTGCAATTGCGGACGATCAGATCGGGACAGAGGCCCTGCAAGAACAATCCGGCGCCGAGCGTGCCAACGTCGTCGGCAACCCGCCGGTCCACGCTCAATTTGACCTGGCAATCCTCGATAGCCAGGTTCGGACTGTTGATGGCCCTTATGCCGATAGCTGCCCGCAGCCTCGCCATGATTCCCATCAGTTTCACTTCGGTAAGAGACGAGGTGCTCACGTGCCCGGCGAAATTGCGCTGAAACGGGATTGGCGCAGGAACCGGAAGCAGCCTGAGGCCGCGCAGCGTCACCGAGGCCGCTTCCTCAACAAGGATCATTCCGTGCGAGAACGCCGTTGGCCGGGCATCGTTTGCGCCACGCAGGATGACCGCCGGCCCGCAGGCCTCAATCGTCAGCGTCGAATGGTCCGATGTCAGCCGCAGCGGCGCATCGATACGGTAGGTTCCGGGAGCCAGGCAAAGTTTTGAGCCTCTTCCTGCCGCCGCGGCGCGGTCGGCAAAGCTCTGCAGGCTATGACGGCCGACCAGGTCGGCCGGCGAGATGCTCACCGTGCAGCAACCCTGGCGCCGCCGGGTCAACTCGACCAACGAATCGAAATGCTGCCGGCAATCGCTGACATGGGGGCCTGCCTCGCCGGTCCAGTCGATCACGGCCAGCGGGCACACCCATTGCCGCGGCCCTTCGGGATGTTGTGGCGCGACGAGCAGCTGTTCGGGGTATGCGCCCTGTGGCGTTGCCGGGCGCAGCGCGACCTCCCAGAAGGCACCGCCGCTTATGGGCGCATCTGCGGCGACCGACAGCGTGACCTCTACGCCGGTGGAGGTGCCGGTGGCGGGGTCGTCGAGCGCCACCACGCCGCCGCCGGCAGGAACCGGCAATTCGGCGCGCCAGACGCGCAGAAAGATCGGCGGCCCGTCGCCGGGCGCATAGTCCTGAGGCAGTGCACTGTCGAGCACGATGTAGCGGGTGTCGTCCCCGGTTGCGACCGGACCGTAGGGTTGGGTCAGGCGCCGCAATTCGCCCTGCGTTTCCGCAACAACGCGATAGGCGACGGTCTCGCCGGTCGGATCGGTCTCATCCGGCTCCTTGCCGAGCACCGCGGCCGTGCGCAGCACTTCGATCAACTGCCCGGTCTGCGGAATATGGAAGCTGTCGGGCGGATCCTTGGCGAGTGTCAGCATGGTGCGGTCGTCGCTGACGCTGGTGACGCGGTACAGGAAGCTCGCGTTGTCATAGCTCCAGAGCAGCGACGGACTGTCGCCCTGACGGAGTTGTATCCTGATGAGCTGGTTGTCCACGCCGAAATAGCCGCCGCTGGCGACGGGATCGCAGGGGTTGCGTTCGGTCAGTTCCTGGGTGAAGCCGACCTGGAGCCGCGTCAGCGGTTCAAGCCGCATTGTCTTCGGGTCGAAGCGGCGGCCGTCGCGCTCGAGCCACAGTTTCGCTGCTTCGCTCCAGGCGTCGCTGCAGCCCGCAGCTGCCACCGGGAGCCGCTTGATCCGCTGCAGCAGCTTGACGCGCTGCGTCGTGTCGGGGCCGCCAAGCGCAACATCGAGCAGTTCGGGATCCTCGACGGCGCTCACTTCCTGTTCGGTGAGTTCGAGGTAGACAAGCTCGGAGCCGAGAATCGTGCCGCGCTTGGTTTCGGCAACGCCGGACATCGAGGGTATGAGCCAGTCCGGCTGGTCGAAATAGCTGTAGTGCACCTCTTGCCCGGCCTGCCGTTGCGGCAGGTAGGCGCGTTCGCCTCCGACATACATGGTCCCGGGGGCGATCGCGAAGTCGAAGCGGTTGCCGGCGTTCTGATCGAAGAAGGCCGGCGGACTCCAGAGCATGCTGGCGGGCGGCGACACGCCGGGAATGCTGATGGCGAATCCGTTATCGGGGGTCCCGCACGGTCCGACGAAGTCGAGCGCGTTGTGTTCGATACGATCGGCCGTGAGCCGCTGCACGGCATTGATGTCGCGGTCGAGGATTACGCGGCCCTGCTGGGCTACGGCCTCTTTGTAGCCGTCGCGTTGCTCCTGACGTCGTCTGCTGCGATCGCTCGACATCGTTCTACCTCGTATCTAAGTCACCGGGATAATCACCGGGCTCAAACCTGCGGGCATGTACTCGAGAAACTTCAGGAGCAGGGCACGCTGCTTGATCGGATTCTTGTCGCGCGCGAAGGCGCCCATCTCAGAGCCGTCCTCGGCGCCGGCGCTGATCGTGTTCTGCCGTTCGTCCTTGGTCGCCTTCGGCAGGATCTGTGCGTCGGCGAGCGGCAGGAGCTGGGCGTAGCCGGGCTGTCCGAAATCCGTGCTGGTAAACAACGGTGCGCCTTGCGGGATGCGCACGCATTCGTATTTGCGTGGCAGCACGCTGCCGTCGGCCCATGCCGAGAAACGGACGCAGCCGTGCTGGATGTCGTCGACCTCGGCGAGTTGCTGCAGGATGCATTCGCTGGCGTCGATGCGGTGGACGACGATCCGCCCGAGAATCGTGCAGCGCGACAGCCGAACCTCGCCGTCGGCAAGCGCTATGGCCGCGTCGGCAAGCTCGAGCGGATAGGCGTCCTCCAGCAGCAGCCGGTTGAGAACCGGAGCTGGGCCGAGACCATCGGATTTGTCGAGCCGCCCTTTCGTGGACGCTGACAGCGGCACGTGCGCAAAGGCTTGCGCGTCCCACAATGGTGGCCCCGACGTCAGCGCGTCGAGCAAGCCGAGCGCCTGAGGAAGGGCACTTTCGGACGGTGGTGAGGCAGCGAAAGGCGGCGAAGCGCCCCCTCCCAATGTCGTGACGATTTCCGGGGCATACGATTGCAATAGCCTGGAAACCGGATCGAGCGCGATCTGCAGCCGCCGCTCGAACCGCACGGGATCTTTCACCTCTTGCGGCTCGATCGGTCCAAAACCGCTGCTGCGGATGCCCTGAACGATGCTGTTGGAGATGTTCAATCTCTCCACCAGGCCGCCGTTCCGCGTCCGGATCGGGCCCATGATGCTACGATCGACGAGGATCGTTCCGATCGTCGCCTCGATCCAGAGACGGGTCGGTACCAGCTCGCGGCCGTCGGCCGCGGCTTCGATGATCGACAAGGGCGGCGAGGATGCCTCGCTGTCATTCGGCACCTTGAGATTCGGCGCTGCGCTGCCGGGGTCGAGCGTGCAGCAACTGATGACGACCTGGTCGAAACTGCCCGCGAGTACGATGTCCGTGCCGGTGATCAGGAGGCCATCGAGGACAAGGCTGCTGCCCTTGCTGCCGGTCAGGGTCCAGCTCTTGCCGGAGTTGAAGCGCAATACCGGCCGTTGATGATTGCCGGCCTGAATGACCAGTTCGCGGCCAACGGCGGCGTCATCGGCGCCGGGCCAGGTCAGCGAATGATTCAGCGTCACCGGGCTCGAGGCGGAAACGCTGAGCGGACTCGCGGATGGCGGCACGCCGGCGTCGGGGGCCGGCGCGTGCAACGTACCGCTCCGCCGGTCATACGGACCGGCGCCGATCTCCGACGGGAAACCGTAGCGGTAGAAGCAAACCAGCTTGCTGTTTTCGACCGGCGCGGTGGCCTGGTAGAAGAACTGTCCTCGCTCCGGTCGCAAGGTGAGACGGTTGGCATCGATCGTGTCTTGTCGCGGCGGCGGCGACAGGAGCGATACCGCAACCGACAGTGCCTTGGGATAGAGCTGCAAACCCTTGTCGCCGAGGCCGAGATCGCTGTCCAGCAGGGCCTGCGAGATCGGCCCCGGTACCTGACCCTCGTTCGGCGTTTTCCATTGATCGCCAAACGCACCGGCGGCGCGCCCCGGTGAAAACAGCGGGATGTTGCGGCCGGTCGGATCGAAGCCGTACCAGCCCGGGCAATTCGCGACCGGAACGGGCGTCACCGGGCCGACGGCGAGACTCATCAGCCGCCAGAGAAATACGCCGAGATGGGAGATGGCATAACGGCCGAAATACCCCTGGCCCTGGCGGAAATCGGCCGTGTGGAAGAACTCGTCGAACGCCGTGTGAGCCTGCCGCGCCGCGACCTCATTCCGCAAGTCCGCAAAGCCGCCGATGGCCGTGCGCGATGCTGCGGCTACCAGGCCTTCGGCGCGCTGCAGGCGTGACACGTCATCGCCAGACGCAAAGGCGAGGCCGATCTCGGGATCGATGCCGTGGCGGGTGCGGCCAAGCCGCCTGAAAAATTCCACCAATTTCGCATCCCAGCCGGTAATGCTGAACGCGATCTCCTCGAGGATGGCGAGTGTGCCCTTGCGGCGGCGGAAATAGATCGTCTTGGCGACGTCCAGGCGTTGCCCGTGCGGATCGAGCGCGGACACGATCCGTGTTCCCAGCAGGTCGCCGATATAGGGGATGAGCCAGTCGTCGCAGGTCTCGATCGACTGATCGTCCCACATGCGATCGATGCTGCGGCGGACGATCGCCGCCTGCGCTCCGATGCGGTTGATCAGCTCTCGCAGCGGGCCGTTTGCGGCGCGACGCTCCGCGACGGTCGTTCCCGGTTGTGCCAACGCCGGATCGAATTCGTCAGTGTCGAGCGTGCGGTATATCTCGGGCAGCAGGTTCCAGAGCTTGTCTGCATAGTAGGTGTCACAATTGTCGGCGGTCCCGGTCATGCAGCGCCTCCCGCAGAAAGCCGTACGTGGAAGGCATCGTCAGGCACGACGAAATAGCCGCCCGGGCCCGGATCGTGCTGCTCGCCTGCGCACAGGCCCGGAGCAGGTCTGCTCAGGCTGGTCAGGCGCCGAAACCGCCTGCGACGCAGAACGTGTCGCGCCGCCGGCTCGAAGCTGAGCGCGTGGATCGCCTGCACGCCGGGGACGGCGAGGCAGGCCTGGCAAATCTGGCTGTCATAGATGACTTCGCCGATATCGATGGCGTTGACGCCGAACAGTCCGTTGTCCGCGCCGACCAGCGCGTCGTGCAGCGCGGCGCGGACGACGCTGTCCTCCTGGCGCGGATCGATCACGTAGGTGAGCGAAATCCGGTACTGCACTGCTGAGGCTGGCAGGATCCGGACTGGCCGGTTCGGATCGGCGGTTCCGGCCAGCGCGGCCCTTGTCGAAGCGACCGCGCCGCTGTCACCCGCCACCCACAAGGTCACGACCGGGCGCTCCGCCACGGCGTCGAACACAAAATCCGCCTTGGCGTGCGTGACGCCGGCCGCATTGGCGGCGATCGCCTGGTAATCCTCCAGCGATACCGCGCGTCCGAATGTGAAGATCGACGCAGGTGCGAGGGCGCGGATTCGCTCCGGCGGATCGGCATCCGCGCCTTGGGTCGGCGCCAGCGGGTTGACGAGGCCTTTCAGTCCGGGCGGAGGATTCAGCGCCGTCGTCAACGTTCCCGGCGCGGGCGCCTCCGCGCCGGCTTGAAAGCGATAGGTCGCGACGACATTGTTGACCCCGGTGGGCAGGCGGGCACCGTTGACGCCATCGCCGAACTGGACATGGGTCTTGCCCGTTTCATCCTCACGCAGCACGAAGATTTGTGCAGTGCTCTTCTGGTCATAGAAGCTGCGGGCCTCGCGCCATTCGACTTCATTGACCCAGACACGGACCGTGCTGCTGAAATTGTCGCCGGATTTCGATGCGGGATCCTGCTGATATGTGACGGGCGACTGGCTGAGCGCAAAGTCCTGCCCCGCAATGGTGGCATTGCCGCTGCCCAAGACCTCGTTGGGCACGGTCTTGCCGCGCGAGACTGCGAGCAGGTTGAACAGCACGTCGATCGGCGGCAGGAGCCCGGCTTCCGGCGCAGCCGAGAGCCGCGACAGCGCGATCGTTCCGCCGCCTGCGATGCTTGCGATCGCGGAAGCGCCGTTCTTGCCGGCATCCGCAAGCAGCACCGGATACGTACCCTGCGGGACGGTGCCACCTTGCGGCTGCAGCGCCCCACCGCTGCCAGGGAGCTTCACATCGTTCGAGCTGAGGTCGGGTACCAGCTTGCCGACCGCCGTCCAGTTCCAGCGCAAGATAACCTTGCTCTTGTCGGGAGCGGCCGAATTAAGCTGATCGGCGAAGGTGATGGTGGCGTGAAGGACGGAGACGGGGGAAGGCGGCGGTGAGGCCGCACTGGGGGTGGGTCCGTCGCCGTTGGCGTACCACACGCTCTCGATGTTGGAGCCAACGATCACCGTCGCGGGGTTTTTCGGGTCGTCAAGATAGGCAAGTTGTCCGGCGTCGAGCCCGCGCGCGATCGAGGCCAATTCGATCTTGGTGCTGTCGACTACGACCACGGTCTCCGGGACGGAGTAAGTCCACGCACCCAAAGATTGGCCGCTGCGCAACAGGACGAAGGAGGCGGGATCCGCGTTTGCAGGAATGCTTCCGGAGGCAATTTGAAAGTCGAGTTGCGTGACTGGCTTGCCATAGACGTCCTTGCCGTCCGAGATTGCATTGATCGTGAGCCAGGCGAAGTCGATTGGCTTGGTGCCCTGCAGCCCGCTCGCGTTGGTCAGGAGCAGCTTTTCGCCAAGCTTGATGCCGCTGACCCTGCCGGCCAGCAGCAACCGGTTGCCGGAGCTTCCGGTCAGCACCTGCCTCGACGGAATGGTACGCGTCGTCACGACGTCGCGGCCGGCTAGCCTGGTCTCGGCATCCAGCTCAAAGGTCTGCGGTTGCTTGCCTGGTCCGGGCTTGCTCTGGATCTCCATGCGCTTCGGCAGCACGACGGGGCTTGCCCCGGACAAGAGGGCAGCGAGCGTGCCACGGCTGCCAAGCGCAGGCCGCGGCCGGTAGCCGATCACCTGGATCAGCCGATTGATGCTCTCCGGAAGCGTGGCGGTGCGCAGATAGGACTCGGTGGCGATGCGCTCGTTGTAAAAGCACAGAATGTCGCTGAGATAGGCCCACCACTCGACCATCTGCACCGCCAGGTCGCCTTCGGCGCCTGGACGCCACACCCGCCAGAGATCCTGCTCGTCCGGCAGCGCTAGCAGCAGTGCATGTCGGAACGCGAGATAAATTCCCGCGCTGTAGTGAATGCTTTGCAACGCGGCCGCGTTGTTGATGACGAGCGGATGCACGAAGCTGTCGCAGGGGCAGATCGGGCTGGCAGCAGTGCCGTTCATCGCCCGCCCTCCACCAGCAGCGAAAATGCGCCGCGCTCCGGTGAGCTCGGATCGTTGTCGCAACGGATGATCTGGTCGACCCCGACCGGTACGACGTCTCCCATTTCCGCAAGTCCGGCGGAACGTCCGCGCACCCTGTAATGCACGCAAAGGACGCCGGCGACGCCCGGTACCTGCTGAATGGCGGCCTCGAGCGCGCTGCGTTCGAGTGGCTGGCCGAACGAGAAATTGTCGGGAGCGAAGAACCCCGCCGTATTTCCGACGGACCCCGCCGGAGACAGCGCGGCGATCAGGCGCCGCTTCACGTCGCCCGCGAAAGCGTCGGGCCGGGCACAGACGTGAATATCGAGATCCAGCGAGAGGTAATCGGGATCGTCAACATAGGATTCGGTGCCTGCCATCCGGTAGCGGTTGAGCAGTGTCACCAGATCGATGCGTTGGTCGGTCGTGATCTGCTCGGAGGCCTTGGGATCGGGCGTGGTGAAATTGGTGAGCCAGCTGCCGGTCCAGCGCGAGGCGGCGCCGGCGCGCTGCACCCATGGCAGCGTTTCGGCCGTCATCCGATAGTCGGAAAGCGTGACGGCGCGGAATTGCTTGGCTTGAAACGCCTGCGGCGCCAGCCTACGAATGGTTTGCAGGGTCTCAGCGTCCCGTCCGCCGGATGCCGGCAGCGGATTGCTGACCGCAAGCAAATTCCCTTGCGACAGGGCCTTCGCGCCGAGCTGCGAGATTGCCTCAGCCGCAACATTGCCGGCGACGCCCGCGCTGGTGCGATAGCTGACGGTAAAGCGCGTCCCTGGGTCCGGATTGAATCCGAAACTGCCGTCGCCAAAGCGAAGGGTATCGCCGCGATCGCCGTCATAGTCGAACTGCAGCGAGTCATCCGAGTTGCGCGCGATCTGGCGATAGGCGGCCGGGTCGACGGTGAAGGCGGTATCGTACGCGCCCGCCTCCAGCAGGCTGCGGCAGTAGCGCCAGATGATCGGCGTGTCGCCGCCGTCCTGCTGCTGCAGAACGATCTCGGGCGCCGGCGGGTCGGTCGCATTCTGGGCAAGCCAGGTGAGAGGCGCCTGGTCGAGTGTGTACAGGTGGACCGGCGGCGGGACGCCGGATTGCACCTTTGGCAGCAATGGTCGTGGACCGGTGCGTGTAACCGTGCCGCGCGCGCCGCCGCCCGCTGCTGGCGGCCCGATGACGAATGCCTCGTCTGACACCGTTCGCCCTTGCGTTGCCGGCGTGATATTTCCGGCGACATGCGTTCGCGTGAGGTCGCGGTCTTTCGCAAGCTTGTCGGCCTGCCGCCAGACGATCTGCGTGACCGCGGTCGGAGCCAATGGCTGCGGCGGCGACATCGCGCATGTCATGAAAGGCGGACCGGCGCCGTCCGCCGGCCGCATGAAAATCGGGTCGCGCAATTCGCTCGAGCTCTCCAGTTTGACGATTTGCCGCAACGGCGGATCTGCCGTCGTTTCCGCCATCGTTTCGATCAGGAGCAACTGGTCTCGATGGAATTCGTATCCGTGGCCCAGCACGTACATGCTGGTGGCGCCGGCCTTCAGGCAGCGCTCGCGGTCGTCAAACCAGTAAGGCTCGATCTTGCCGCCATTCCACAATTCGCTGGCCTGAACCGACGGCGGTTTGTCGAGCAATGCGCCGGTGTTGGGATCGAGCAAGCTGTCCTTAAGCCCGGTGCCGGTCTCGAACGGAATTGGCGTCCCGTCGGGTGATGGGGCCATCACTTCGACGCCCGCGGGGATGTGGTCGACGCCGCTGGCGACGTCGAAACGCAGCATCACGGTCGATCCGGTCGCAGCCATCGGCTCATAGTCGACGAGACGGGCGTGACGCATCACCGAGCGGCGTTGCGTCGCCGTGATCAGCGTCGCTTCGGTCGCGATGCGATCCTGCATATAGCTGAAATCGTCGGCCAGCGCGCTCAGCGCCTCCAGGAACATGACGCCAAAATCGGCTTCCGACCGCTCCTGCCAGGTTGGATAGCGCAATGCCGAGAAGTCGAGCAGCGCCTGCCGGAAGCTGAGGAAATCTTTCGCCAGATAGTTGATCGGCGGCGCGTCGCCGTCCGGAGGCGGGCAGGGGCGCGGCGGGACTTCGCAATCCAGGTCCGAAGGACATGCCGCCTTGAACGAGAATTCGACTTCGGTGAAATAACTGTCCAGCTTCCGGCTCGGGATCGCCAATCGGTATGTCGAGAAGTCGCCTGGAGCGTGAACCCGCAGCGTGAGGGTGAGATGGTTTTCGTCGAACCCCCAGTCGCTGGCATCGTCGATGTGAAGCACCGGAACCTTGCGGATGGTTTCACCGCCCTTGATGGTGGGTTGCCCGGTGATCGTACCCTGCAGCGGGACGTCGTTGAGGAAGTGCACGCGCAGCGTCGTCTGGGCATCGTCGACGATCTCGACGAAGTCGATGCCGTTATACGACCTCGACTGAATGACTGCGGCGCGGCGGTCGTGCTTCTCGTCCATGTCAGCGCACCAGGATTTCGGTCGTCTGCAGTGATTGCGTTTCCAGCAGCGTGTATTCGACCCGCACCTGAAGCTGGGATTCGTCATCGTCGGCGCCGGCGGTGACGGCGACATTGCGCAGGACGATCTGGTCGGCCAGCCAGCGCGTCAGGTTTTTCTGCACCAGTATTTGCGTGGTCGCGCGCAGCGTCTCGTTGTTTGGCGCGAACAGCAGTCGGCGCAGTCCGCAGCCGAATTCGGGCAGGTCGATGCGTTCCCCTGGCGTGGTGAGCAATACCTGCCGGATCATCTCGTCGACATGACGCGTGTAGGCCGACTGCGCCGCCTGGCCCGAGACGGGGTCGATCCGGAAAGGAAAGGCGCAGTCGGTTCGGCGCATAGCTAGACTCCCGATACGCGAGCCTGCGTCATGGAGACGATTACGCTGCCCTGAGGGGCCATGTCGGCGGCAAGGCACAGTCCGACGCTGGCCTGCGTCAGCGTGAAATCGCTCACGGCCTTGCTGCGACCGGCCGGCTGCACCCACTGCACCTGCACGCATGGGTGCAGCGTGACGCCGAGATTGAACGAGCATCCGGCGATGGTGAAAGTATCCGAGGCACGGAGCAGGAACGCACCGCCGGCCTGCGCGCGGCTGTTGCTGCTGACCGGCTGCACCTGGCCGCCATGCGGGCACATCATCACGCTGCTGGTGTTGAGCAAGGATGGCATCACATCACCTCGAGCGCGCCCTGGTTGACATTGACCTCGGAGTCGCTGATCTGGATCTGCTGGCCGCCGCGCGAGAGCGTCATGCCGCTGCCGTCGAGCGTAACGGTGTTGTTGTTGTCGTCGGTGATGGTGATGCTGCCGCCGTCCTCGTCGATTAGGACTTTCTGGCGTGACTTGGTCACGATTGCCCTCACTTTGTCGGTAGCATCCGGTGGAGGCTCGCCGTCGTGCCAGAAGCCGCCCACCCAGATCGGATAGGAAACATCGCCGCCCTCGAACTCGATCCAGATCCCGGAGCCCACCTCCGGCAGGAAAGCGAAGCCGAAACCGTTGCCGGCAAACGGCACGCAAGCGCGCGCCCAGCCGCTGGGTTGGCCCGCAAGCACGGCCGGCACCATCGCCTTGATGCGGAACGTCGCGACATCGACGTCGGTCACGACGCCGCGATATTTTCCAAAGAAGCGGTTTCGCAGCCGGTCGACGATATCCATCAGGGTCTGCGTATCCATCATGGCCTCCTTCACAGCGCTCCGGCGAGGGCGGCTAGTCCGCCTGCGCCTCCGGTGGGTGCGGCCCCGACCGCGTTGCGCATCAGCGTGAATTTCATGTTGTGGCCGGTCTTGGTGATGACGTGGCGAACTTTCCAGACCAGGTATTTTCCGGAATGCAGTGCGCCCAGGCCGTCGAGTTGCACCAGCATTCCCGCGCGCAGCACGACGCCGAGCCGGTCGACGTCGGTTTCACCTTCGCAGCGCACGAACCATCCGGCGTCGCGCAGGACCGATTGCGAGCGCAGCGTCAGCTCGCCCGCGGTGTCGACGGGAGCGGCGAGCAGCACGCTCATCGATTTTCCCGTGAAGTCGGCGAGCGTCCGCTCCGCCATCGCGGCCAGACCGGAGTCGCCCGTGTCGGCCGCTGCCGCGTCGCCGCTCGCATCGGTGAAGAGAGCCTGCCGTGCCACCACTGCGCTCGGCTTACTGACGTCCCATTCGAGGTCCAGCATGTGGACCGTCCACTTTTCCGGATCGTTCAACGTCAGGGTCGCGACCGCATCGCCGTCCAGCTTGGGCCTGGCGAAATAGCCGGTGCGCTGACCGGGCTTGTCGGTGCAGGCAACCCGGCAGACCTTGCCGCTGCGCCGCGCCAGCATGCGCAGGAACTGAATGTCGGATGCGCGCTGCATGAGACTATGCCCGTCCTCCGAATGCGAGGGGGAGTCGTCGTCGCTGTTCTGGTCGGACGGGGAGATGCCGTAGTTTCCGAAGATCGAGGCCGCGACATCGGCATCGGTCACGTCGACCCACTCCTTCACCGTCTCGGTCATGTTCATCAACCAGGAGGCATCCTGTCCCCAGACCGCGATCGTTGAATTGGTGATGCCTGTCTCAAGGTGCAGCTTGTGCGCCAGTACGTAGCCATCGAAGATGCATTGATTGCCGTTGTCGCCGAGGCCGGCGACGACGGCGATGTTGGCCATCGGTGCAAAGCGCGATTCCGCGACCTGGCTGAGCTCTCCGCCGGAATCGCGAGCGACCGGGAGAACGATCTGCATCGCCGCGGGAAGATCCATGCTCTCTTCGACCTCCAGCGACACCAGCAGCGTGATCAGGCCCGGATCGACCGGTTGCTGCTCGAGCATGATCTGGAAAGCGCTGGCCATC
Source organism: Bradyrhizobium sp. CCBAU 11386 (assembly GCF_028128955.1). Taxonomy (NCBI): domain Bacteria; kingdom Pseudomonadati; phylum Pseudomonadota; class Alphaproteobacteria; order Hyphomicrobiales; family Nitrobacteraceae; genus Bradyrhizobium; species Bradyrhizobium sp. CCBAU 11386. Next base: position 6,768 of record NZ_LBKA01000022.1, on the reverse strand, counting down.
AGCGTCCTGCCGGTGCGTCGATGGGAATGCCGATCAGGTCGCGGGCGCCGAGCGCGTCCGGAACCACCATGCCGTTGGCGTCGCAGAGGCGCCAGAACGCGGTTGCGTTGGAGAGGAATCGTGAAGCGATCAGGTCGAGCCGCCGCGGTTCGGTTTGGCGCACGAAACCGCGCAGCAGCTGAGGTCCGGGCAGCGGCAGGCGAACGGCCTGCACGATGCTGCCGTCGGCGCGTTGCACCGGATAGGTCGGCTGTTTCTCGTAGCGGCTGCCGGGAAAGAACATGATCGTCCTCACAATGGGGTTGGCAGCATGCCGACGATACTTGCCGCGGCGCTGCCGGCATTGGCGAGCGCACCGGCCTGTCTGAGCCCGAGCGTGTAGTTGTAGGCGGCCTTGGCGACATCCTTCATGTCGCTCTGGATTGCGGTGAGATCGTCGGGCGTCAGCACACGCAGGGTCACCTGGGCGTCGGCATGAATCGGATTCAGTGTGGTGTTATAGAGTTTTTCGGTGATCGTCAGGGCGGTCACGCGCACCGGAAGAATTCGCCCCGGTCCCCAGACGAACAGCACCAGCGGCACCTCCGATTGCGGGACAAGCTGGACGCCGGAATTGCCGCCACCGAGGCCGGCGGCGCTGATCGCCGAAGATACCGCGCCGAGCAGGCCCCCGCTGTTCGGCGTGTTCGGGTACTGCAACATTTCAAGTGCCGACAGGCGGGCATAGACGCCGCCGAGCTGAGCGAGCCCGGCCGCCACCGGATTGGCGTCGGCGGCCGCGACATCTTCATTGGCGTCGAGCGAAAGCGTGAAGCCGAACGTCTCACCCGGCAGGCCGGAGGCGGCGAGGGGATCGGTAAGTTCCGGCGTCTGCTGGCTGGCGGGCGGTTTCGGCGGCGCGGCCTCGCTCCAGGTGTGACTGATCGTCTCCGGGTTGATCTGGAAGGCGATGACGTTCGGCAGTGGTATGCCGCCGATGGCGGTCGGCAGGAAAGAGATCAGCGCGCCCTTGATGGTTGCCCCTGCCATGGCGTGTCCCTATGCGGTTCGGCCGAGCACGGCGAGCGTTTCTTCGACGATTCGCTCGGCGAGGTCGCCGACGCTCTGCTGCGGGCGGGATTCGAGTTGGACGCGAACGGCTGGCACGCGACCGGGCGCAAGCGCGACGCTGCGCTCGGCCAATCCCTTGCCGACGAGCGTCGCCAGCCGGCGCGCCTCGTCAGCCGACAGGCCGGAGACTTCGAGCGACAAGCGATCAATGTCGAGGCGTGATGCGTCCATGTGTTCAACTCTGCATCAATCCGAAAGCGCCGTAGCCGCGTGCCAACCCGCCGGAAGGCGTCACCACGCGCCGCGCCATGCGCATGGGAGCTGGCGCGGCCGGAACGGGCGTTCCCGTGGCTTGCGGCGCCGGCGGCAGGACCTTCACCTCGATCACGCCGATCTGGACCGACGGCTGCGCATGCCGGCGGGCGGCCGGCACGGCCACAGCCGGGCGGGGTGGTGGCGAAAACCTTGGCACGATCGCTGCCGGTGGCGCGGCACGCGTCGATCGTTTGACCGCGTCTTGACGCGGGGGCGGCAAAGCGGCCGGCGGCACGTCTGCTCGCGCTGCGGCACGATGCGTTGGATCGCGATCGGGTCGGAGCGTGCGTTGCGGCGGTGCGTCGTTTTCTGTTGGCCGCGGCAAAACGGCTGGCGTGGATGGAGTGCGGTGTGGCGACGACGGCGCAACGGCATCCTTCGCGGCGTGGGGCGCCGCGCGAGAGGCGATCGGCAATTTTGCTGGAGGAAGGGCGACCGCCGGATCTCGCGGCGACGTGCGGACGGGACCGTCGATCGAAGGACGATCGCCCGACGCGCCGGGAATGGCGGGGGCGCGCGACTGCAACTTGTCCGCGGGCGTAGCTTCCCCTGGCGGCGGTGGTGCTGAGGTGAGAACGGCATGCGGGTCGCGTGCGCGTGCTGCGGCCACGGGTGCGGCTCGAATCGGCGTCGGCGTCGGCGCCCGCCTCGACGCCACCGGGCCCGGCGGAGCTATCGGATGCTCGACGATGAAATCGGGCTGCGGCGTGGACGGCCGGAACAACAGCCGGGGCGGCGACAAGCGCTTGCCGGCGGCTTCGCCTCTGGCAAGCCCGGCGAGTTTGCGGATGTAGGTACCGCCCGACATCTCACGCCACCCGCGTTGCCCGCGCCAGTTCGGCGTATTGCATGCGCCGAACGCTCGGGATGGTGAGAATGGCGGCCTCCGACCAGGCGTAGCGCTGGGCGAGAATATCGACGTCCTGGTAAACGTAACGCGCGCGGTCGCGCAGTTCCTGCAGGCAATAGTGCAGGGGATCGAACAGGACGGTGATGGTGGCCCGGCATTCCGGACAAACGCCCTGAAGATTGTCTCTCAGGCCGGGCGCCAAGAACTGCATCGCACGTTCGGCCGCGCGGCGGGCGCGGGGCGGCATGTCCGGCGGATAAAGGCAGGCCTGCGCAATGGCCATTTCCGCGTCCGCATCTTGCGCCGCTGCGATCTGGTCGCCGATGGTCGGAATGCGAAACGCGAACGATCCGGCAACGTCGCGCAGTGAAAGATCGTACTCGCCATGCCGTTCCGAAGCGCGCACTGAGAAGCCGCGTGCGCCGAGGGGCGGACGCTTTGGACGATGATGGGCGAGCCAAGCATCGATGCTGAAGGAAAAATCGAGACGGGCGCCGCAGCCCTTGGCAGAACACAAGCTATCCGTGACGACCTGATCGCCGATCACCCCGCGGCGCAAGTGGAGCAGAAGCGCTTCCAGGTCACATACCGGCAGGGCAGTCCAGTCCAACGCCTCCCGTTCGTCGCCAAGACGTTCCGCTATGGCGAGCGCGAGCTGCACCTCGCTCAGTCCGCCCTCCGCGATCAGGATGTCGTCGAGGCCCGTCGGATGCCGCAGCGTGACGCTGAGCCCGCTCGCGGGCAGCACCAGTCTGGCAAGGGGACCGGAGTCCGGATGGATCATGCGGCCTCACTTCTCTTCCGGCTCTTTGACGTTCGGATCGATTTCCCAGCCCTCGTTCTCGAGCTTGATATGCTCGAGCGCGACCGCGGTGGCGCCAGCGTCGAGATCGGGCAGTGCCTGGAACTCCGAGACCCAGCAGCGATGGACGACATAGCCGCGCACGGGCACCCCCTGCTCGTTCAACAGGTGGATCTTGACTTCCTTTCGCAGGTCTTTCAGCGAGGTCTTCGCTGCACCCTTGTCGAGCACCTGCGCCGCATCGGCCCATTGCAGGAAGTCGTCGTCCTGGGTCACGCCGCGTTCCAGCGTGATCGGCTCATACTTCGTCCTGCCAAGCCCCTTCAGGATGATGTTGTTGCCGCCTTCCTTGTAGTCGATCACGTCCGACGATCGCTTCAGCGCCGTCACCTTGCTGACGGCAGCGACCGCTTGCTGTTTGTCACCGAAGTACACCAGAAAGCGATACGATTTGTATGGATCGAAACGATTGACGTTGGCAGGGAAGATCGGCATGGCAGCTTCCTTGAAGGATGACTGGGTTCAGCTCGACTGCGTCTGGCCTGCGAGCTGCGAGAGCGTGATGACGACGAACTCCGCCGGTTTCAGCGGCGCGAACCCGACCAGGATATTGACGATACCGTTATCGATGTCCGCGGCCGTGGTGGTGTGCGCGTCGCACAGCACCTTGAATGCTTCGCTGGGGCTTTCACCCTTGAAGGCCTGCTGACGAAAGAGCCCGAGCATGAACGCATCGAGGCTACCCCTGATGGCGCTCCATAGCGGCTCGGCATTGGGCTCGAAGATCACCCACTTCAGATTGGCGTAGAAGGTCTGCTCGAGAAACAACGCCATCCGGCGCACCGGCACGTAGCGCCATTGTTCGTCGGTTGTCGTCACCAGCGTGCGTGCACCGAACACGGCTGTTCCGATATTGGGAAAGTCGCGCAGGCAATTGACCCCGAGCGGATTCAACACGCCCTGGCGCGGGTCGGTCATGCGGCCACGCTCCACCACGCCCAGCGTATTGCGCGTAACGGCCTGGAAGCCGGCCGGCGCCTTCCAGACGCCGCGCGCCACGTCGGTTGCGGCGTAGATTCCGGCAACGGACGCTGCGGGAGGAATTTCGTACGGCTTACCGGTATCCGGGTTTTTCGCAAGGCCCGTGATCGGATCCGGGGAGTTCAAATAGGGGAAATAGAGCGCGCCGTTCTTGCTGTGTGGAATATCGGGGCCATTCACGAAGTCCTGAATGGTATTGGGGAATTCTGGCAGAAAGCCATCAGCTGAGCGGTCCTTCGGCGGATCCATGATGAAAAATGCGCGCTTGAGTTCGCAGAACGCGAGCGCCTCGTTCAGCACCAGCGGGTCTGAAACGCCGGGAATCACCATCAGGTTGAAGATCGGCAGCTTGTCGAGCGGGGTATCTTGCTGCAGCACCCGGTTGAAGTCGGCGGCGCTGAAAAAGCCGCTTGCCATCGCCAAATCGGGAAACAGTTTCTTCTCTTGCTGAGCTGGCCACAATGCGGGCGGCGATCCGACCGAAACGGTCACCAGCTGCGAGACGCCGTTTATCTTGTGCTCCACGAAATTCGGGCTTCCCGGGTCGGTGCTGACGCGGCGGTAGGTTTCGATGATCGCTCCCTTGCCGGAACTTGGGCGGTAGGTGATGACCACGTCGGCAAGCTCGTCGCGCGGCGGCGACAAGGTGTCGGCGATCGGACGCACCGTGACGTCCATCTTCCAGGTGCCGTCGGTAATCTCGAGGGCGGTGAAGACAATCCCGCCGCCTATCGGGACGGTCGCGCCGGATCGCGGCAGGGCGTTGCTGTCGAGGGAGACGACAAACGCGTCGGAGCCGCCATTGAGGAAGAACTGATTGATGGCGATCGCCATGTCGCCGAATTGGTTCGCAGGATCCGCGAAAGCCTCGCTGCGCACGAAGCCGCCGAATTGGCGCGCATATTCGGCGAAGCTGAAGATCTCGACAGGCTTGTCGAGATTTTCCGCCGGCGTCTTGAGCGGATGGGTGTAACCGATGAACACCGTCTTGTTGGTTGGCGCGGGCGTCACCGTGTGTCCGCTTGCGGGTGCCTCGAGGATGTAAATTCCGGGGAAGGTCGGAGTGATAGGCATCTCGCCCTCGCAAAAAGCGTGGATGTTCGAACGTGCGCTGAATCGAAAATGTGCTGCGGGAGGTGTGAAACGGTAGCAGCGGGTATCGATCCTACAATCGGCCGGTCGACCGAGACCGGGGTTGAGAAATCGGTCTCATCCTTTTGCCGCGGGATCTAATCCTCCGGTACCGATCCGCCGCATGAATGTGCAGCGGTGCGTCGATGCCGTCTCAGGCACGATGCACCAGGCGGAGGATCTCGGCCGCGAGCGAAGTCTCGCTCAACGGAGACAATTCATCCGGCGCGCATCCGAGCCGGTGCGCGGAAGCGGACTGCAGGTCGCTGGCGATAGTGACGACAAGGGCACCGGGGACAAGGGTATGGATCGCCTGTGCGATACTTTCGTCTTCGCCGCGGCGCAGGCCGGTCACGATGAGATCGGGTGGCTGCTGCAGTGGCCAGTGCGCTGGAATCTCGGCGAGGCTGGCGATCTGTGGCAGGAGTTCGAATTCGGCGCGCCTTGCAAGCGCATGCTGGATCATGTCACCCAGCATGGGAAATTCGGTCACGACGAGGGTGCGTATCCTGGGCAGCGGACCCGTCCTCTGCGGAAGATGCGCGCCTGCCTGCACCCGTAACCGGGTTTCGTCCATCCACCGCAAGAGGGAGATCGCGTCGACCTCAGGGAGGGGTTCCGCGTCACGCGCGTTCGGCGCTGTGCAGCCAGGCCGTGACCTGGCCGCGGTGACGAAGGTTCAGCTTGCCGAGCAAATTGTGGACGTGAGATTTGGCGGTCGCGAGACTGATGTTCAGTTCGCGCGCAATTTCCTTGTTGGCGCGGCCGGAGCCGATTAGCCGCAGCACTTGGCGCTCTCGATCTGTAAGGTTCGGAGAATGCGAGGTTTCACCCTGCGGCCCGTGGTCGCGCAACTCGCGCAACAAGCTGCCGGCGATGAAGGCGGAACAGGCCTGTTCACCGCGGGCGATGCCCTGCAGCATCGCGGGGAGATCGACGAGGCGCGCGGTATTCGGGATATACCCCGACACCCCAGCTCGAATCCATGACAGCACGTTGCTTTCGGTCTCGCTGACCGCGACGACGACAATACGGGTTTTGGTAGCTGCAGAGAGGATTTGGCCGACTGCCGCCAAGCCACTGTTGAAGGCGGCGTCTATCAGCAGGAGATCGGGCGCGGATTCGCTGACAATTGCGACGGCCTCGGCGACGGACGAGCAGCGGTCGAGCACAATGATCTGCGCCTCTGAGAGCGCGCGAGCGAGGCTCTCATACAGAAAACAGACGTCGGACAGGATCAGTGCCGACAGTGTCGGTGGATGTCCGTTTCTCGAGTCTGACCCCGCCTGAAAAGCAGCCAAGGCAACCCCCACGGCTACGCAGGTGCGCATCGATGATTAGAAGCAATATATAAGGCACGACTGAACAGGCGCTGGACTAAGGTAGTGTATCAATCGCGGTGGAATTTGCAACCTTCGCGAACATTTCGATAAATTCACCCGGATGAGTGATATTTGTACAGATCGCAAGCAATGATTGAGTGGCGGTCTTGATTTTGAAGAGGAATAAGGTCGCGGCTAGGGTCCGGACTCAATTGAGCCACCAGATTACGGCTGCGGCGATGAAGGCGCCAGCGAGC
>NZ_LBKA01000021.1:10121-30454 GCF_028128955.1 Bradyrhizobium sp. CCBAU 11386 | reverse complement strand
TTCAAGAGGACGTATTTGGCTTTGGTCGGAGGCTTTCACGATCGAACCGAATGAGCCGTGCCTCTCAATGCCGGAATGCCGGCTTGGCCGGCCGCTTGCTGTTCGCGAAGGTTGGCACGGATCCCAAGACACAATCCCCAGAAGAGCCACATGTAGTTCCAATAATGCACTGTTAGGCCGGTTAGTGCGAACAACACCAATACGACCGTAAAGCCAGAACGAAGTTGTAGGAAGCGGGGGTCCAATAATGCGTTCCGCGGCGAGTTGGTCGAAGCAAGCGCTGCGATATTCGCAAGCAACAAGAGAGCGCTGGCGGGCACTCCGAAACGGAGTGCCAGCACAAGCCAGACCGTATCCGTGGTCGCATCGACGATGACGTCTCCAACAGAATTAAGTCCGTACCCGGCGAATGGCCGTTCGGCAATCTTGCTGAGAGCGCCGTCCCAGATCAGTAATCGAAAATATCCCGACGAGGGATCGAAGGTCATGTGCGAGATAATCCAGCGAATCGGATGCTCGCCAATGAGGAGAGCGATCGCCATCGCTGCTATGACGACGCACCAGAGGGCCGTCCAACGCCATGTGAATTGCCTCAGGAACTGGTCATAAAGGCGTACCCCGGCGCCGATTAGGAAGGAGAGCAGTGGGGCTGATGAAAGTGCAGACAGGCACCCGAGAAAGCAAAAGCCGCCCCAGCGCAGTTGCAAATTGGTCGTTGGTTGCGCAAAGAGAAAGAGCACGCCGCTAACGGCGCAGAACGCTCCGAATAGAATTGGATGGTCAAACAACGAGAGAGCTCTGACGATGCCGTCAAGGCGATAGTCCGCTTGTTCCGGGTGGCCGGCGAGCGTCTCATTCACAATCCATCTTCCGGCTAGTGTATCGGCAAAACCCGCAACGATAGCTATCGTAACGACAATTTTGAGTACTCCCATGAACGCATCTATCGCAGCCACCCCGAAGAACAGTCCTCTCGCAACGAAGTAGGCCCCGGCAAACTCAAGGCATTCCGCCCCTGCGGAAGACAGTGAATTTTGCGGGTCGACATAAGCCGCGGCGCCCATCAACCAGGCTGCGAGCGCACAGGCAAAGAAATCCGAGATGATGAGATTGCGCCCCTTTCCCAGCAATTTCGTGAGAGCCGGAATCATCAGCAGGATTATGCCAATGCGGCCGGCCGTCAGTTTCAAGCCGACATCCATTCGGAGGGCTACCTCCGGAACGACCGCTCCTATGAGGATAAGCCAAGCTGAAATCGTCCGTGATATCGGGCGTCTTTCTGGCTTGGGCGTTACGGTTTCGGCGCGCAATGGGGCCAGTCGGATGGTCGTGGCTGGCATATTTAGTTCCTTGAAAGTAATTGTTTGATATTATTAAATTCGGAGCGAAATGCAAAATAAAAATATCCACTGAAACTGTTGTTGTTGCAAATGGTTAGCCGGCCTTGCGTTTGCCCTGGGTGGCTCGTGTTGATTTTTTAATTTGAGATAATTCGGCGCGTTTGGTTATAATAGTGCAGAATATTTAAGTCGGGCGGTCGGCGCCGTGCGTGAAGACTTGCGTGCGAGTGCTTTGCGGCGGCGCTCCGAGGAATGGGAGGGATAACGCGTTGCAATCCAACACAGTGCCACCCAACACAGCCAACGTCGCCGAGGTCGCGATTGTCATTGTTGGCTTTCGCAATCCCGAGGACATAGTCGCATGCCTACGGGCGCTCTCGCATGCAACTGATCAACCAGGATTCGATATCTTCATTTGCGAGAATGGCGGTGTGGACGCGTTCGATCGGCTCAGCCGGGAGCTGGTTGAGGGGGCAGATCCTTGCTGTGCCGCGGAGGGTGCCCCGGTCGAATTGAGGGCGAGTCAGTTCTTCAAGATTCGGCAAATGCGCTTTCGGACGCGTTCCTCGCGTGTCTGGGTCGGCGCTGCCTGCGAAAATTTGGGATATGCAGGTGGTATCAACGCCTGGCTGAAGCCGCTTGCATCGCTTCGAGGTTGGAAGGGGATCTGGATCTTGAATCCCGATACCGAACCTGAGCCGGGCGCTCTTGCAGCTTTGGTCCAGAGGGCGGAGATCGGCAATAAGGGCATGGTGGGCAGTACCATCCTCGATCCAGGATGCGGGGACCTCATTCGCTTTCGGGGCGGGCTACAGTGGCAGCCGCTTGCCGCAAGGGCCGTTGCGCTGGGGCTCGGAGAACGAGTTGGCGTCCCTCATCAACTCACTGCCATCGAGGCCTCGATGGACAGTCCGTCGGGCGCGTCAATGTATGTGACGCGGTCGTGCATCCAACAGATCGGACCAATGGATGAAAGCTTTTTTCTATTTTTCGAGGACCTCGACTGGGGGCTGAAGGCCAAAGAATTCGGGCTCGGCTACGCAAGCGATTCGATCGTGGCGCACAAGCGCGGGACGACAACCGGATCCGCGAAGAGCTTGGGTGCATTACCGAAATTGTCGGTCTATCTGGAGCACCGCAACGCTATCCATTTCGTGCGCAAGCACTTCCCTCGGACGTTGCCGATACGGATCGTAGTTTCGTTGATGTGCGCGATCAGATTTCTGGGAGTCGGGGCGCCGAACAATTTTCTGACCGCGCTTCGGGGACTGGCGGCTGGATTGCGTGGTGAGACCGGGCGGCCGGTATGGCACCGCGACAAGTCATTCGATCCCAGTTTGCGATTGGACTGAAGGCGTCGCTGGACGAACGCTTTGACCGCCGATATTGGCGTCGCGGCGGTACTAGGAAGGGTGCTCAAGGTGCGTTCTTGAGTAGAACCACGTGAAGGTCGCGCCTGGCCGGGCCAGGCCTTGCGCAAAATCGCCGCCGTCACCGAGATATGGGTCGTAGTCGAACTGTCGCAAGAAATCGACCAGTTCACGTCCCGGGAATGCACACATCAGTGGGGGCGCGCATCGGCGCAGGGTCTCCTGAGACCCCTTCAGGATATCAAGCTCGGCGCCTTGCGCGTGGAGCTTAATCAGCATCGGGGACAAACGGAACGAGTCGAGGGTTCTGCATTGCACTGCGTGCTCCGTAACCGTCAGCCTGGTCTCATCAAAGCGAAACATGCGGCCGCGATCGCGTAGCCATTGCGTCGCTTCGTCCTGGCTGGTTGCGGCCATGCCATCGCAATCCCACCTTCCATATCGCGGGATAAAGAAGGTCAATTGTCCCGCCCGCTGCCCCAGCGCGCAATCATGAATCGTGACCCTGCGGTCGCCCTGATATCGCGAGATCAAGCGGGCGGCCGACCGGGGCTCCGGTTCGAAGGCGACAACGTCGCAATCTGGCCGCAGCCGCCTGAAGGCAGCGATGCTTTGTCCGCGATTGGCGCCGACGTCGATGATCAGTCCGCCTCCATTGCCAAGCCGGGAAACACCGCCGAATTCGGGTTTTGAGACGTAGCGCGCGACGAGGTCCTTGATGGCGAATCTAAGTTGCGCCGCGCCTGGAACACGGGCGTAGAGAAAACGTGCGAACGCCTTCGCGCTCTCAGGCTTCAATTCAATTGCCATGCTCATTCACGCGCCTTCTTGATGATCGGTCGGAGCGAGCCGAATTGAAGGTGACATTGAAATGCTGGTCGAAGCTAGTTGTTGTTCGGAGAGAATAATACTCTGTAAACGATCCCGGTCAGCGCTGAAACTCACATACGCGTTCCAAGTCCATGGATCGGCAATGGGCATATCCTGTTTTTCGAGGATCCTGACTGGGACGCGCCGAGAGACACCCGTCTCCACTATGCCCCATCCGCCTCAACGGTTGTGCGCTGACGGCGCGACCCCGCAGCGCAGCATTTCGGTTAACGGCTGCGGATGTCTTGTCAGATCGGCCGCCCGGTTACATCGTCCACATTGCCGCGCCAGACCGGCCGGTTCTTGCTGAATGCGGAGTAACCCCACTTTCCCCGGCCCATTCTATTGTTAGTGAAGGAAACGCCGGAGATTGATCCGCTGCCTTGCCTTCCGTCCGAATACACCGTGTAGCCGCCGCCGACGAGGCGGTTGTTGTCCACGACGATGTTCGAAATTGATCTGGACCAGTTGTCGATCATGACTGCCGACGTTTGGACGTGGTCATTAATGATCGTATTATTGAGGATACTGATATCGCTTCCGCCATCGATCTGCACGCCGTCATAATGAGGTGCTCCCGGAGCAGCGAGATCATGCACGTAATTGGCTTCGAACAAGAGGGGGCCCGTGACGTTGATGCCATTCTCCACACCGTGGATATTGCATCGCCGGACTGTTCCGTATCCATTGATGCCATTCGAGCCATCGGCGCCGTTCAGACCGAGCCCGTCGATCTCGCAGTTCTGGATAATTGGTGGTACACTCAAGTCCGCTGCGACATTGACGATGGCAAAGGCCGCAGCCGCGATCCTGCAGTTCTCGAGCGTGACGGCGCTGTGGTTGATCTGCACTGAGCCTGAAATGTCGAGCCCGCGAATAACCTGTCCGTCGCTGCTCGTAGTGACCGAGCCCGAGGGTTTCAGGCTCGGCTTCAGCTTCTCGACAACGCCGGTGCTGGTTTCGGCCGGATATTTCACGACGGCATCGCGCGAATCGGCGGCAAACACCATCTCCTCGGAAGGGATGCGATTCCCGAGAGAGGTCGACAGGCTGTCGACGTGACCGCGTCTGGCTCCATGAGCGGCATCGATCGCGGCTATCATAATCAGGAAGGCTCGCCGCGAGACCTGCAACATGGTCAAATCCTTCGCTTCACGTCCGGTCCTCGATATCTCGGAATGGCGAGTTGACCGATGGCAATTCCATGGAAACCGCCAACAACTGTATAAGCTAGTTCTACGTTGGAGCTCCGTCAATCGACAACGGGAAGTGTGTGCGCGCCATTCATTGCAGTCGATGCGCGTCAAAGGAGGTTGGGCGTTGCCAGGTCGGCTCGACGTCGCCAACCTAATAGTTGGTTTACGAGACGTCGAAGACGTTCGGAATTGCCTGTAGCTCCTCTCGCATAGAATGTGCCTCGCATCGCTTCCTCACGCGCTCTGCTTTTCAGCGTGTGGTGCGCCCGGCAACTCAAGTGACTCTGGAAGGCCTGGTCGCGAGGCCTTCGAGGTGAGACGGGCAAGCGGCCTGGTGATAAGCAACCAAAATGGCGTGTGCGCGCGGCGTCGCCTGCAGGTGACTTGCTTTGAGGAAGAGTCGCGAGCTGCGTGAATCAAGTTGTGATCTACGACATAGGTATAGGTGAGTAATACGTTGGTTTTAAACTGATCGGCGCAATTCGGATGAGTTAGCCGCGACGACACGCCAGCGATACAAATCTAACGGCGATCGATTAAATCGACGGCGGGCTCAATTGATTTGACCGTTGGGCAGACCTGAAACGTTCGTTTGCATGGGCGCTTTGTGATTCGACGTCTGTACTGCCGACACTCGCAGCAGCGTAGCTAAGGCCTTATGCGTGCACATATTAAACATTAAAATATTCACCTGTTTAAAATATCTGTGGTTTTGCGGTTGCTCGAATCGGGCGCGCGTTGCAGAAAAATGACCTTGTCGGGGCCGTGGTCCTGTCCAAAAAAAGCCGTGCCGGATCGTGCATTACCTCTCCGCGATTGGGGACCCCATTGCTTTACGGGCGAATGGGAATTCGAAGGCTTCGGATGTTGCTGCTCGCAATTTGTCGAAGCCGGTACAGATGAAACAAGGAGACTTGATTTGGCGACGACAACTGGATGGCCGGATGCGACGAACACTGGTGTGCCGGCAGGTGTAACTCTTACATCATCGGGCGACTTGGTTATCACCCAGGCCGGGACCGTTATCTCGGGGCTCGACATTAAAGGGACCGTCTATATCGACGCTCCGAATGTGACGATTGAAAACTGCAAGATCACTGCGGCGAGTTATTCGGTCGTGCAAGTCGCGCAGGGTGTGACGGGCGCTGTCGTCCAGAACTGCGAGATTAATGGCGTCGGCAGCAACAACGACGGCTCGTGCGGCATCAGCGGCCAAGGCACGTTCATCGGCAACAACATCTACAATGTCGAGAACGGAATCAATGTGCAGGGCAGCTCGGTCATCAAGGACAACTACATCCATGACCTAAATGCGTCCGGGTCGCCGCACTACGACGGCATCCAGATCGATGGCGGCTCGTCAAACGTGACCATCAGTCACAACACGGTCATCAACGATTACAACCAGACGTCGGCCATCATGATCGACAATTACTTCGGGCCGATCTCGAACATCAGCGTCGATAACAATCTGCTCGTCGGCGGCGGCTACACCGTCTATTCGGACGGTCAGTTCAGCGGCGGCTCGATCAACGGCGTGTCCTTCACGAACAATCACATGGGAGCCGGTCAGTGGGGTACGACCGATTTCAACAACAACACGCCGACATATACCGGCAACGTCAATGACGGCGCGACGCTGGCAGCGACGCTGAACACTTCGGCGAATGTCGGCTCACCGACGGCGCCGAGCCCAGCACCGAGCGCACCGGTGATTGCGTCCTGGACGCCGGACACCGGCATCACGGGCGACGGCATCACTGACGCCAACCAGATCACCCTGCACGGGACCGCCGCGGCGGGCAGCGCCGTCAAGGTCTATGACGGCTCGACCCAGATCGGGACGGCGACGGCCAACTCGAGCGGCAGCTGGGACTACATCACCTCGATCCTCACTGACGCCAAGCATACGCTTACGGCAACCGCGACCAACTCGTCGGGGCAGACCAGCGTGGCGTCGGCTACGCTGGCCGTGACCGTCGATACCAAGGCGCCGGGGGCGCCAACGATCTCCAGTGATACCGTCAACAACGCCAACCAGGTGGTGGCGTCCGGCAATGCCGAAGCGAACAGCACGATCAAGGTGTATGACGGAACGACGCAGGTCGGTACCGCAACGACCAACGCAAGCGGGGCGTGGAGCGTGACAACCACTGCTCTAGCTGCCGGTACACATGCTCTCACAGCGATGGCGACTGACGCCGCGGGCAACGTAAGCGCTGCGTCAGCGGCTTTTGATCCGGTCATCGGATCTTCCAGCTCGTCCGGGTCAGGTACGGGCGCGTCTGGTACGGGCACGTCTGGTACGGGGACGTCTGGTACGGGGACGTCTGGTACGGGGACGTCCGGCACGGGCACGTCTGGTACGGGCACAGGCGGCGGCGGTCAAAACCTGGTGACGAACGGCAGCTTCGAAACCGGTGACTATACTGGCTGGACGCTGGGAGGTAACTATAAGCCTCTGTCGTACGGAGACCAAACCTTCATCGTCACTGGTGCGGAAAGCGGTAATTTTGCAGCTGGCCTGGGTTCGGTCGGCTCGGACGGAACGCTCAGCCAGAACGTGCAGACCACGGCTGGCCAGCAGTACGTGGTCAGCTTCTGGCTGGCCAACCAGGGGTCGGGTCCCAATGATTTCACCGTGACGTGGAATGGCCAAACGATGTTGGCTTTGGCCGACAAGTCGGCGCAGGGCTACACCCAATATTCCTTCACAGCGACCGGAACAGCTGGCACCTCGCATCTCGAATTCGATGCCCGTCAAGACCAGGCCTACTGGAGCTTGGACAATGTTTCCGTCACGGCTGTTGGTTCTCAGCCGCAAGCCGGCTCGTCCGGGTCAGGTACGGGCACGTCTGGTACGGGCGCGTCCGGTACCGGCACGTCTGGTACGGTGGATACCACTGCACCCCACGCTCCGGTCCTGTTAAGCGATTCGACCAGTCATCATCGCGCGACGGTGACCGGAACGGCTGACGCGGGCAGCACCATCAAGCTCTACGAGGGGACGACCCTGCTTGGCACGGCGACGACAGGTGCCGACGGAAACTTCAGCGTGACGACCTCCGGCCTCAAAAACGGATCTCACACGTTCGTCGCAACAGCCACCGACGCTGCCGGCAACACCAGCGGCTTGTCGAATTCGATCGATCCCCCGATTGGCTCGCATAACGCCAATGGGATCTCAGCCAATGGGACCTCAACGGTAGAGGTCACCAACGTGCGTCAGCATTGGGATCACACTGCAACGATCAAGGGCACTGCCGATCCCAACAGCCAGATCAAGCTGTCCGATGGTACGTCGACCGCCGGTTCAGTCACGGCCGGGTCGGATGGCAAGTGGAGCTTCCACACCTCCGACCTGTCGGGCAAGACGCATGCCTTTACAGCTGACCAGGTTGACACGACCGGCCACGTGGTCGGGACCAGCTCGGGCGAGGCGATCATCGGCTCGGGCCACAGCAATACGCTGACCGGCACCACGGGCAACGACGTCATGGTCGGCAAAGCGGGCGCGGACACCTTCGTGTTTGCCTCGAGCTTCGGCCACGACGTCATCAAGGACTTCGCTGCCGGTGGCCCTGCGCATGACACGGTCCAGTTCAGCAAGAGCGTGTTCGACAGCTTTGCGAGCGTTCTTTCCCACGCGGCCCAATCAGGCCACGACGTCGTGATCGCGACGGGGAGCGACACGCTCACGCTGAAGAACACGCAGCTCGATAAGCTGAACAGCCACGACTTCCACTTCGCGTAGGGGACGGGCCAACCACACAGAGTAGTACTCAACAACTGCCTCGGGGATCTCTTGGCGGATCTTCCGAGGCATGTTTCAAGGGCGGGTGTCATGACTGACTTTGGACGGCGGGGGGTGATCCCCCCGCCTGCGAATCTTTATCGAATCCCACTTATGCATTTGTCAGGACTATGGTCGGCCGGACGGCTGTGGGCGGAAGACGCCGAACTGCGGCCGCCGCTTCTGATCAGCTGGGCAAGGCGCCCGGTCGAAGCCCTGCGGCAACGGATATTCGCTGGTCGATCCGGGCCGGAGAAGGACTATGACGAGCCGCAGTCAGAGATGTCGGCCTTCCTGCGGTCGTGCCGCCGGATCTTCTGGGCTCTTGCCGCATTCAGCGGCATGAGCAATCTCCTGATGCTGACCGGCTCGTTCTTCATGCTGCAGGTCTACGACCGAGTGCTGCCCGGGCGCAGCATACCAACGCTGGTTGCATTGATCGTGCTGGCGACCGTGCTTTACCTGTTTCAGGGCGGACTTGACCTCGTCAGGGGCAGGATCAGCGTGCGCGTCGGCCGGTATCTCGACGAAAAGCTGGGCGCTCGCATCTTCGACGCGCTCGTACGCATTCCTCTCAAGACGAAAGCCGATGGCGACGGCCTCCAGCCGCTGCGGGATCTCGACCAGGTTCGCGGATTCCTGTCCGGCGGAGGGCCGACGGCGTTGTTCGATCTGCCATGGATGCCGATTTATCTCGGCGTCTGCTTCCTCTTTCATTTCTGGATTGGCGTCACTGCGCTGGTCGGCGGAGTGGTTCTGATCGGCATTACCATGCTCGCTGAAGCCCGAACGCGGGGGCCGACAAAGGCCTCGTCGCGGCTGGCCGTGTCCCGAGCCGCCCTCGCCCTCGAGGGGCGACGAAATGCCGAAGTTCTGCACGCCATGGGCATGCGGCGACAGGCGGCTTTGCGTTGGCGTGAGGTCAATGCAAAGTACCTCGCCGCCCACGAAGGGGCCAGCGATGTCGCAAACAGTCTGGGCGGCGCTTCCAAGGTTTTCCGGTCAATCTTGCAGTCGCTGGTTCTCGCCGTTGGAGCCGTCCTCGTTATCAATCAGGAATCGACCGCCGGCATCATTATTGCCGGTTCGATCCTGACGGCGCGGGCGCTCGCGCCCGTCGAAATGGCGATTGCGAACTGGAAGGGCTTCGTCGCCGCGCGCCACTCGGGACAACGACTGGACCAACTGCTGAAGCTTCTGCCCGCCGAAGAGGAACCGCTGGCGCTACCCGCACCGGTGGAAACTCTTTCGGTCGAGCAGCTCTATGTCGGTGCACCAAATGCTCAGAGACCGACCCTCAGCGAGGTTTCGTTCCAACTGCGAAGAGGGCAGGCCGTCGGAATCATCGGTCCGAGCGGATCGGGCAAATCGACCCTGGCGCGGGCGCTTGTCGGGGTGTGGCCTTGCGTTCGCGGCAGGATCAGACTCGACAATGCTGCGCTGGATCATTGGTCTTCGAACGCCCTTGGGAAGCACATCGGCTATCTGCCGCAGGACGTCGAACTGTTCGACGGCAGCATTGCGATGAACATTGCCCGGTTCGATCCGCAGGCCACTGCCGCCACGGTTCTGGAAGCCTCACATGCCGCGGGCGCGCACGACCTCATCCTCTCCCTTCCGGACGGCTACAGCACGAAGATTGGCGAGGGAGGGTTGGCGCTGTCGGCGGGTCAGCGGCAGCGTATAGGGCTCGCGCGCGCCTTTTACGGAAAGCCCTTCCTGGTCGTACTTGATGAGCCCTCGTCCAATCTTGACGCCGAGGGCGAGGAAGCCTTGACCGAGGCGATCCAGAACGTGCGCCGCCGGGGGGGGATTGTCGCCGTTATCGCGCATCGTCCGAAGGCGCTGGAGGGTGTGGACCACGTCTTGTGCCTCGGGGAAGGCAGGGTTCAGTCCTTCGGAAAGAGAGAGGAGGTCCTCAAGAAAGTGTTGCGAAATCCCGTACCGCTCAAGGTCGTCGCGGAAGCTCAAGGAGGCAGCCGATGAACGGCCAGGTGGCACCGGCGATGCAATCCATCCAGCGTTACATGATCGTCGGTATGATCATGTTCGCTTTGGTGACCTTTGGGGTCGGCGGCTGGGCGACAACGACCCAATTGTCGGGCGCCGTGATCGCCCAAGGCGTGGTCGTGGTGGATTCGAGCGTCAAGAAAGTTCAGCACGCCACTGGTGGGATCGTGGGCGAGTTGCGCGTGCGGCAAGGCGACCGGGTCAATGCAGGGGACATTTTGATCCGCCTCGACGAGACGCAGACGCTCGCGAATGCGACCATCGTCACCAACAGCATCGATGAGCTGTTCGCGCGGCAAGCTCGTCTCGAGGCCGAGCGCGATGGCGCCGAGCAGGTTATGTTTCCCAAGGTGCTGCTCGACCGTGCCAAGGAGAGCAACTCCGAGGCGAGCCGTGCAATCACCGCGGAGCGGAAGCTGTTCGACCTGCGTCGTCAGGCGAGGAGCGGCCAAAAAGCGCAGTTGCAGGAGAAAAGCGCGCAACTGGAAAATGAGATCAAGGGCTATACGGGGCAGACCGAGGCCAAGCAGAAGGAAGTCGATTTCATCCGCCAGGAGCTGGAAGGCGTGCGCAGTCTCTGGCAAAAAAATCTGGTGCCGATCACGCGGCTCAATTCCCTCGAGCGCGATGCCGCCCGCCTTGAAGGCGAGCGCAGCCAGCTGGCAGGAATGATTGCTCAGTCGAAGGGCAAGATCTCCGAAATCGGACTCCAGATCATTCAGATCGACCAGGACCTGCGGACGGAAGTCGGCAAGGACCTGATTGAAACGCGCTCGAAACTCTCCGAGCTGGGCGAGCGCAAAACTGCGGCGGTCGATCAATTGAATCGGGTCGATATCAGGGCACCGCAATCCGGCCGCGTCCATGAGCTCAGCGTCCACACGGTTGGGGGGGTCATCTCTCCCGGCGAGCAGATCATGCTAATCGTGCCCGACGCGGACTCGCTTGCGGTCGAGGTCAAGATCGCACCGCGCGATATCGACCAGGTCTATATGGGGCAGGCCGCGACAATGCGGTTCGCTGCGTTCAACCAGAAGACCACGCCCGAAATCGACGGGGAGGTCAGCATGGTCTCGGCAGACATTACACAGGATCAGCGAGCCGGCACGAGCTACTACACTGGTCGCGTCCTGTTGAAGCCGGAGGAACTGGCAAAGCTCGGTTCGGCCAAGCTACTGCCCGGCATGCCGGTCGAGGTCTTCATCAAGACGGCCGGCCGGACGGCGCTGTCCTATCTGCTCAAGCCGCTGCACGATCAGGCGGAGCGCGCGTTCAAGGAGCGCTGAGCTCGATCGGCACAGTCAGCTCGTGCGCGAGGTGACCTCCGTCTCGGCTGTCAGTCCAACGGTCGAGCCCCGAAGGGTTCTGCCGGCCCCATCCTTGCGGAAGACGCACCTGGTTGCGTCCTCCTCCGCGGAGACGATCACGCCGGCGCCTAGTCCGGTTTGCGCCGACGGCGCTTGATCATCCAGTAGGCGCCATAGGCAACCGCGGCGAAGGACAGGCCAGCGCCCGCGAGGGGCCCCGGTGCGCCCTGAGCTGTGCCCTGGCCAACGTAGGTGTAGGATTGGTCAGGAGGAAAGAACAGAGTGGCCGTGAAATAGACGCCGGCCGGCACCGCTGCTGCCATTGTAAGGAAAATGGCAAGAACCCATCCAGGTAACGTCATATTTTCTTCCTTTCGACGGTCGCTGCCATCCAGGTTAGATAATAAATGTCATATCTTTAAATTAATAATCGACAAATTAAATCCTATGTCAACTTCAATCTTAGATTATACCTCGTCTAAGCGCTACCCGCGACAAGATGACGCCGCACGCATCAAAGACGCGGCGCCTAGCCGCATTGTCGCCAACTTCCGAAATTGGTCGTGGCGTATCAGGCGGGACGATCTTGAAGTTCGGTCCATGGGAGTTGTTCTGCATTGCAGGACAAGCTCTCCGCGACGTCGATGACGGGAGGGATCTGTCTAATCAATCCAAGCTCGCGAAGAAATCTGGACAACAGATAATGCAGCACTGTCCTGGCTATTGGTTGTCGCGTGTACACTTCGCCGCGAAACACGACGAACGAGCGATCCGCGCCGGTCGCGAGATGTCGAACGAGATTCCCGTTCGATCCATCGGGAGTGAGCTGTGCGACCTGCAGTTGGCATGACGCTCTGGTGGCTCGGATGATCGGCGTGTTAGCCGCTATCCTCTCGGTCACCGCGACGTCGAACTTATTTCGTTCGAGGAACCTAACAATATCCTCCCGTAGATAGTCTGGATTCTCGAAAGGCATCACTGCCTTCCATCCAATGGCCAGCAAAGCCGCTGCCGCCATGAACCACCTAAATGTGCTGGAAGAGTTCACGCCTCACCCCTAGCGCGCAGAATCCGACCATCAGGGCCAAAATGATTGTGTTTGCGATCGCGGCGCCCCAGGAACTATGAAACATGGCGTAGTGCCACTGACTCAGCCCCATAAAGCTCATGCGGGTAACATTCACCGCGACGACGGAGAGGCAGGCCATCAGCGACCAGAATAGATCGTGAGCAGAGTTCTTGTGGCAGACCAGTTGGCTCATCGTAACCCAGCACAGAAGTGCAAGCGACACATTTGCGATCGAAGAACACCCTGGCAGGATGACCAGGACGCCCGAACCGTCGGCAAATTCAACGATGTCCCCGGTCCGGCGCGTGCGCAGCATCGAACCAACGAGCGATGCGTCGATCCGTAATATTGGCTCGGCAAAAAAATGAAACAGTAACCGGCTCCAAAGCATGGGTACCGTCGTAGCCAGCAATATCAAGGCGCCGCGCCGCGACGATGAGACTTCGGTGCTGCTGATGATGTAGAGGCTGAGCGCAGCTACTGCCAGCCAGCTGAGGGGGCCGATTGGTAAAATGACGAGCAGCACAAAGGCCGCTCCCAGGGAGAGTTCTGAAGAACGAATCCCAATCGTTCGATCTTGAAGAACGAGAGAGACGCCTGCAGCACACGATACCCAAACAACTACACTGATCTCAAAGGTGCCGAGAAGCGCATCCACCCAGCCAAGCCGGTGGATCCACTGAATGGCACGGGATGCTAGGCCGCTCGCGCAGCCGAGAGCGAGTAGTCCCGCAAAGAATTCACCGCGCGTTAGTTCCTTTGCCAATCGCGATATCGAACCGCGATCAATCGGATTATCCAGCGCAGTCACGATCTAATGCCTCGTGCCACTTCAACCCCGCAAAAAGGTTCGGACAATGGGAGTTGAAATCGAGAGATTTTTTTTCATGGTATCACCGTCTGGATATTAGATTGAAATTTACGGTTGCATTAAGATGCATATTTAATAAGATAACCAATAATTTAATATTTGGATATATCTTGGGAGTAAAAAAATGGAACGCTTCCGCGATATCGAGTTCGTCGGTGAAATCGAATGGGACGGCAAGGCCCTCTTGATCCAGGCGGCGACCGAATTTGGACACGTGCCATGTAGAATTCCTCGTGAGACGATTCACGCGCTTTCGCTCTATTCGGACGCCATTGAACGTGAGATCCGCTTGGAGCGGCACCTGATCCTGGAACGGCTCGCCCCCGCACTGCGTGCAAAAATCTCTACTCTGACAGCGGGTAAGCCGGTCGAACTGTGGCCGTGGGAGGTCAACGGCACGCGGCCTCAGGCGGTCGCGATTGCGCCAGCCATAGCGCTGGAGCTGCCCATGCAGGATGACACCGAAAAGCAGCAACCGTCATGAGTATGACCTGTCGCTCGGGTTTGCCGATTTGCGCGACGTGCCAGTGAATTGTTCTGCGGACTCGAATGGCCGGTGGTGCCTATGGATACTGACGTGGCAATCGGTGCCGGCCCGTACGGGTTGGCGCTTGCGGCCCATTTTGCGCGCCGCGGGGGTCGATCACGCGATTTTTGGGCGTCCTATGGAGCTGTGGCGGCGTCACATGCCTGAAGGCATGTTGTTGAAGTCCGATGGCTTCGCTTCCAATCTCTACGATCCTGAATGAACTGCCGCTGTCGCGATTCTGTAAGGAACGCTCAAATACAGCGACGATCGAACGCCCGTCCAGCTGACGACTTTCATCGAGTACGGGATGGCATTCAGTGAGCGCTTCGCGAGACCTGGAGGAAACGACCGTCCGCTCGGTTCGCCGACATGGCAGTGGATTCGCGTTCAACCTCGAGAATGGAGCCACGGTGCGGGCCCGGTGCATCGTGGCGGCAACAGGCGTTGGCCACTTTCGCTATGTCCCACCCCCGCTGGACGAATTCCCTGCGGAAATGGTTTCGCACAGCTATGATCATTGTGATCTCAGCCGTCTTGTAGGCCGTCGCGTTGCCGTAATCGGTGGAGGAGCATCGGCCATCGATCATTCGGCACTACTCAAGACGCGCGGTTGCGACGTCACATTGATCTGCCGGCGTCAAAACCTGATATTCGCGAACCCGCCTTCGGCTGCCAAACGATCGTTGTGGAGACGCTTCAGGCATCCCCGTTCTGGCCTCGGCAAGCCTAATTTAGCGCTCTCGCAAGCCGTCATGCCCGTACCTAATAAGCGGCGACAGGAGATAACTTAGAACACTTCGTGATCCGGTCTTAATTTCGACTGTGACGGCCATTCCGGGCGTCAAGTTGATCAATTTGTCATCAATTTGCATTTGCGAGCGATCCAGTGAAACTCGCGCGGCGAAGCTTAGGTCCTGATCCCTTGGTTCGCTCGACGTGCTATCGGCACCCGGAGATTTTTCGCTCGCCCGATCAACTGGTTTGTTGCGGACGATCGCATCGTGCGACACGCTCAGAACGTCGCCGTGGAGAAGCCCGTATTTGGTGAAATTGAACGTATCGACCTTGATCTCAGCGGGTTGCCCAGGCTGAACGAACCCGACGTCACGGTTGGAGATCATTGCCTCAATTTCAAGGCGATCGTCAGACGGCACCAATGCCAAAAGGACCTGTGCGGGCGTCACCACGCCGCCGACGGTATGGATCGCAAGCTGCTGAACCGTCCCTGTGATCGGCGCCGTCAAATATTGTGCATTGATCTTCTGCTGGCTCTTTGCGACATCATGAATAAGCCCGTCCGCCTTACGCTCAGCCTCAGCGAGTTGACCGAACAACGTACGGTCGAACTCCGCCACAGCCTGCGTTCGGGCCTCTGCCAGCGCAGCCACGCTCGCGTCAGCCTCGCGCAAATGACTTTTCTGCACGACCAGTTCTCGCTGCTGCTCAACCAGTAGCTGCATTATCTCGAGATACTGAAATTTGGAGGTGTATTCCCGATCTGACGAAGCTTTGCGGATGTCGGCCCTTTGCTGAATGATTGGAATGACCGTCGAGAGCTTATCGATTGTGGCTTGAATTGTGGCTCGCTCCGCCTCCTTCTGGTCGCGCTGTCGTTCGAGGACGGCGATTTTGGCCCGGTATTCTGCGATCTGCTTCATCAAATAGTTTTGCTGCATAACCACCTGATCGGGCGGCGCAGCGGCGGGTGGATGGAATGCCTCGATCGGACTGTCGAGGTTCGACAGACCTGCACGCAGGCGGGCGATTTCGAGCTGCGCAGCGGTGAGATCCGCCTGCAGGTGGTCGCGCTCGGATTCATTAATTTTCGGATCCAGCTCGATCAGGACGTCTCCCGCTTTGACTGTTTGCCCGTCGCGAACATGAATGGCCTTAACCATCCCGATTTCGAAGGGCTGGACGAGCTTGGTGCCTTCTGACGGAATTATCTTGCCTGGCGCTGACGCGACGATGTCAATTTGTCCGAGAGCCGCCCACGCCAATGCAAAGCAAAATATTGCGATGATCGTCATGGCGACAGCCCTGCCAGCGGGGGAAGCCGGAGTTTCGACGATCTCCAGCGCGGCCGGCAGAAAGGCGGTTTCCTGCGCGCTCGCACGACCCCTTGCTTTTGGAAACGCGATGATCTTGTTAGCCGACTTCATAGATGCCTGCCTGAAGTCGATAGAGCATGGCGTAACGACCACCGGAGCGAATTAACTCGTCGTGAGTTCCGTCCTCGACGACACGACCACGTTCGATGGTGATGATGCGGTTTGCGCGGCGCACCGTCGAAAGACGGTGGGCGATGATCAGCGCAGTGCGTCCTTCGACGATCTTCCGCATGTTGTTTTGGATGAGCTGTTCGCTCTCGTAGTCAAGCGAGCTGGTTGCCTCGTCGAAGATCAGTATCCGCGGATTCCCAACTAGCGCCCGCGCAATCGCGATCCGCTGGCGCTGGCCTCCGGAGAGGCTGCTGCCGCGCTCGCCCACAGTCGTGTCATAGCCTTCTGGCAGCTCCAGAATGAATTCGTGGGCGCCAGCAAGGGTTGCGGCTGCAACGACTCTTTCCATCGACATCGCTGGATCAGCCAGCGCAATGTTCGCACGAACCGAGGCGTTGAAAAGG
This sequence comes from Bradyrhizobium sp. CCBAU 11386, assembly GCF_028128955.1. Classification (NCBI taxonomy): domain Bacteria; kingdom Pseudomonadati; phylum Pseudomonadota; class Alphaproteobacteria; order Hyphomicrobiales; family Nitrobacteraceae; genus Bradyrhizobium; species Bradyrhizobium sp. CCBAU 11386. The sequence goes on along the minus strand of NZ_LBKA01000021.1, from coordinate 13,473 downwards.
ACGTTTTCCTGCAGCACTACGCCGATTTGTCGTCGCAGCCAAGCTGGATCGACCACGGCGAGGTCGCTCCCATCAACAAGGACTTTTCCACTTTCTGGGACATAAAGTCGCTGAACGAGCTTGGCGACAGTACTCTTCCCCGATCCTGATGGACCAACAATCCCCACGATCTGTCCAGCGGGCACATCGAAATCAATATCGTGCAAGACTTCGGCCCCGTCGACGCGATAGCGGAACGTTACATGCTCGAACCTGATAGAGCCGATTGCAGTTGGAAGGGTCGATCTCGAGACGTTATAGGTTTGCTCGGGAGGCGTATTCAAAATATCGCCCAATCTGGCCACCGATAGCCGGGCCTGATGAAAATCCTGCCAGATCTGAGCCAGTCGCAACACGGGCTGGCTCACCCTTCCTGATAGCATATTGAAGGCGACCAGCTCTCCCACGCTGAGACTTCCATCGATCACCAGGCGGGCGCCGAAGTAAAGCGTCAATGCGGTAGCCAGTTTGCTAACGAGCTGAACGCCATGGCTTGCGACATTGCCCAGACTGGTGACGCGGAAGCTGGCGGTGACGTAGCCGGCAAGTTGCTCTTCCCATCGGCGCTGCATCTGCGGCTCAACCGCCATGGACTTGAGTGTTTCTACGCCTGTCACAGCCTCGACCAGAAAAGCCTGGTTCTCGGCGCCGCGTCTGAACTTTTCATCCAGTCGTTTCCGGAAGATCGGCGTCGCGACCGCCGACACCGCGATGTAAAATGGAAAAGACGCAATGATGATCCAGGACAGCAGACTAGAGTAGACGAACATCACTGCAATAAACACGATGGTGAAAAACAGGTCTATGACGAGCGTCAAGGCCGAACCGGTCAGGAAGTTGCGGATGTTTTCGAGCTCGCGCACGCGCGCAACAGAATCCCCGACACGACGCGCCTGGAAATAGGCGATCGGCAACGCGAGCAGATGACGGAACAGCCTCGCTCCCAGTTCGACGTCAATGCGGTTGGTGGTGTGGGCGAAAACATAGGTTCGCAGGGCGCCAAGTACGGTTTCGAATATCGCGATCGCGCTGAACGCAACAATCAATAGATCAAGCGTGCTGATGCTACGATGTACGAGCACTTTGTCGATCACCACCTGGAAGATGAGCGGCGTCGCGAGCGCGAACAGCTGCAAAAAAAACGACGCAACGAAAACCTCGCCGAGGAGACCGCGGTATTTTACGATCGCACCGAGAAACCAGGTGATATCGAAGCGCCGCGCCAAATCCACCAACCCTGCCCGGCGCGCAACCATAACGATTCGGCCGTCCCATACAGCTTCCAACTCGGCTTGCGTCATTAGCTGTGGTCGCTGAGCCAACGGCGCCTGCACCAAAACCTTGCCGTCTGCTGCCTTGCCGAACAGCACGAACCCGCCATCGCGCAATACCGCAATTCCCGGCAAGGGCGTCGTTGCGAGCCGCTCGAAAGTGGTCTTAAAAACGCGGGCCTTGAGCCCCCTCTGCTTTGCGTAGCGAAGCATTTCCGGTACGCCTATCGGGATTTCTCCGAAACTATGACGCACCTGCTCCGGATCTACTCCGATCCCGAGAAGCTGAAGCAGACCCGTCAGGACAATCAGGCCCTGATCGACCGTGCGCGGGCTTTCGATCTCGGATGACACATCAACCCTCTTCTAATACGCAAACCAAATCCAACAGACTGATCCCCAGCTGTCGATCTCCGTCCCGCTCGGCCATAAAGCATCCTCAAACAACGGGTTGGGTCAGTATCGGGTTTTGCGCGGTCAAGGCTGGCGGAGGATCGACGATGTTGGTCCCACCGTGCCCATCGCTGCTAGCCACAAACATCGAAGCTATATAGTTGCCCAGCAGCGCGATGTTTGCCGATCCGACCGTTAGAAGGCCGCCAGCCGGGCCTGATGTATTCGGCTGATAGCCAACGGTCATACCCGCAGTGTAGGCAATGTCGGCAAGGTCCAGCGCATTGCCGGTAGCCAGCCCCGATATTGTCCCAGTGTAACTCTTCGCAGCATCGAGCTGCAGAGTGCCTGTCGAACCGGAGGCAAACGCGATGTTTTCAGCCGAGGCGCCAAACAGCTCAAGGGTCTGCGTGCCGCTGATTGTGGCACTGGTTGCATTGGTGGTGACCGTGCCGATCTTGAGTGTCAGATCTGCGGCGGCCCCCGCAAGGCTAGCGTTGTTGCCCGCAAGGTCTTGGATTGCGCCTGACGCGGGTAATTCAATGCCAATGACTTGGAGGTCCGGGGTTCCCTGACCATTGGGTACCTTGTAGTTGAAGACCAGGGAATTTGTGCCCGAGCCGCTGGCGTAGGTTGCCGTGCCACCGTCGTTCAGCAGTAACATCGGATTGCTTGTGCCGTTTGCGACCGTCACATTCTCGCTCATATTCAGATTGATCTTGACCGTCTGCCCGGTCGTAATTGTTCCTTGGCTCGGGGACGCAACGACGCTGATTACGAGGGGCATAGTCGTATCGATCTTAAGGGTTCCTGTTGGATTTACAGGATTGGTCGCTGTGATGCCGGTGAGGTTGGCAATGTTGCCGGCTCCGTCTTGAATCGTAGCTCCCTGGAAGCCAATCACCTGCAAGTCGGATGTGTTTTGTCCAGCGGCGACGGTGTACCTAAAGTTCAGGGCGCTACTGCCGGAGCCGCTCACGTAAGTTGCTGTCCCACCGTCATTCAGGCTTAAGGTGGGCGTGCTGCTGCCGATCGCCACGACCCCACTGAAATTGGCCGTGAGGTTCACTGTCTTGCCAGCGTTGAGATTTGCGGTGGCCGGCGTGGCGACAATGCCAGTTAGTGTCGGTGCAAGCGTGTCGACCGTCGCCGTCACCGCAGACGTGGTCGTGGTGTTGCCCGCATTGTCAGTGACCTTGGCGGTAAAGCTGTGGCTGCCGTCAAGAAGCGCAGCCGTCGTGTAACTCCAGTTGCCCGAGCTGATGGTCGCCGGACCCAGCGGGGTGGCGCCGTCATAGACCTGCACCGAACTGACCCCATTGGCATCGCTCACCGTGCCTGACAGGCCCAGGGTGTTGTCCTTGGTCGTGCCGCCACTCGTGATGGTGGCGGTCGCGCCCGTATCCGTGGTGATCGTCGTGCTGATCGCCGCGGTCGGCGGCGTCGTGTCGACCGTCGCCGTCACCGCAGACGTCGTCGTGGTGTTGCCCGCATTGTCAGTCGCCTTGGCGGTGAAGCTGTGGCTGCCGTCAAGAAGCGCAGCCGTCGTGTAACTCCAGCCGCCGGCAACAAGCGGCGTCGCCATATCCGTTTGAATCTGTGATTGGGTAATCGCGTGATCGGCAATCCGGAGATCGTCGATGCGACCA
>NZ_LBKA01000021.1:7912-9649 GCF_028128955.1 Bradyrhizobium sp. CCBAU 11386 | reverse complement strand
CGGCGGGATTGCCGAGATCCACATAGCCGGTGGTGCCATTCAGCGCCACCGCATTGCCGTACTTCCCCGCCGTCGTGAAGGTCGCGCCGTTCACGAGCGTGCCCGTGATGCCGTGGCCCGTTGCATCGGCCGTCGAGGTGCCGGTGGACTCGTTGAAGGCGTAGCCGGCGGCGTAACTACCGGTGAAGAACGCCGGACCCAGCAGGGTGGCGCCGTCATAGACCTGCACCGAACTGACCCCACCGGCATCGCTCACCGTGCCTGACAGGCCCAAAGTGTTGTCCTTGGTCGTGCCGCCACTCGTGATGGTGGGGGTCGCGCCCGTATCCGTGTTGATCGTCGTGCTGATCGTCTCGGTCGGCGGCGTCGTATCGACCTGCCCCGTGTTGACCGTTGCCGTCACCGCAGACGTCGTCGTGGTGTTGCCCGCAGTGTCAGTAGCCTTGGCAGTAAAGCTGTGGCTGCCGTCAGGAAGCGCAGCCGTCGTGTAACTCCAGTTGCCCGCGCTGATTGTCGCCGGACCCAGCAGGGTGGCGCCGTCATAGACCTGCACCGAGCTGACCCCATTGGCATCGCTCACCGTACCAGACAAGCCCAGGGTGTTATCCTTGGTCGTGCCGCCGCTCGTGATGGTGGCGGTCGCGCCCGTATCCGTGGTGATCGTCGTGCTGATCGCCGCGGTCGGCGGTGTCGTGTCGACCTTCGCCGTCACCGCAGATGTCGTCGTGGTGTTGCCCGCATTGTCAGTGGCCTTGGCGGTGAAGCTGTGGCTGCCGTCAACAAGCGCAACCGTTGTGTAACTCCAGTTGCCCGAGCTGATGGTCGCCGGACCCAGCAGGGTGGCACCGTCATAGACCTGCACCGAGCTGACCCCACCGGCATCGCTCACCGTGCCTGACAGGCCCAGGGTGTTGTCCTTCGTCACACCCCCGCTGCTGATGGTGGGGCTCGCGCCCGTATCCGTGTTGATCGTCGTGCTGATCGTCTCGGTCGGCGGCGTCGTATCGATCTGCCCCGTGTTGACCGTCGCCGTCACCGCAGCCGTCGTCGTGGTGTTGCCCGCATTGTCAGTGGCCTTGGCGGTGAAGCTGTGGCTGCCGTCAGGAAGCGCTGCCGTTGTGTAACTCCAGTTGCCCGAGCTGATTGTAGCCAGACCCAGCAGGGTGGTGCCGTCATAGATCTGCACCGAGCTGACCCCATGGGCATCGCTCACCGTGCCTGACAGGCCCAGGGTGTTGTCCTTGGTCGTGCCGCCGCTGGTGATGGTGGGGGTCGCGCCCGTATCCGTGGTGATCGTCGTGCTGATCGTCTCGGTCGGCGGCGACGTGTCCACTGTCGCCGTCACCGCAGACGTGGTCGTGGTATTGCCTGCATTGTCAGTGGCCTTGGCGGTAAAGCTGTGGCTGCCGTCAAGAAGCGCAGCCGTCGTGTAACTCCAGTTGCCTGAGCTGATGGTCGCCGGACCCAGCAGGGTGGCGCCGTCATAGATCTGCACCGAACTGACCCCACCGGCATCGCTCACCGTGCCTGACAGGCCCAGGGTGTTGTCCTTGGTCGTGCCACCACTCGTGATGGTGGCGGTCGCGCCCGTATCCGTGGTGATCGTCGTGCTGATCGTCGCGGTCGGCGGCGTCGTATCGACCTGCCCCGTGTTGACCGTTGCCGTCACCGCAGACGTGGTCGTGGTGTTGCCCGCATTGTCAGTCGCCTTGGCGGTGAAGCTGTGGCTGCCGTCAG
>NZ_LBKA01000021.1:0-7742 GCF_028128955.1 Bradyrhizobium sp. CCBAU 11386 | reverse complement strand
GTAACTCCAGCCGCCGGCAACAAGCGGCGTCGCCATATCCGTTTGAATCTGTGATTGGGTAATCGCGTGATCGGCAATCCGGACATCGTCGATGCGGCCGTTGAACTGAAATACTCCAGGATTCCCCGGACGCTGGCCGATCTCTACGTCGAGTGAAGATGACTGCTGTGTTGCGGTCACCGTGCCGACCAGCTGTCCGTCGTCGAGCCGACCGTTCAGATAGACGTGCAGGGTTTGCGTCGCCGCATCGTAGACGCCGGTGATGTAATACCAGGTGTTGGGTTGCAGCGTCGTTGCACCGTAGCGGATCATGTCTCCGCCGGAACTGTTGGTGAGCTTGAATCCGATCGTGCGACGCCCCGTATCGACCGTGGTATCGAGCTGGAAGCCGTGTCCCGAAGAATCGCGCCTGGAAACCACCGCCGCATCATCACCAGGAAACGCGGTAGCATAGATCCACGCGCTGACCGTCATGCTGCCCGTCAACTGCAGCGTCGTGGTGGAATTGCCGAGATCCACATAGTCGTTGACACCATCCAGCGCCACCGCATTGCCGTACTTCCCTGCCGTCGTGAAGGTCGCGCCGTTCACGAGCGTGCCCGTGATGCCGTGGCCCGTTGCATCGGCCGTCGAGGTGCCAGTGGACTCGTTGAAGGCGTAGCCGGCGGCGTAACTACCGGTGAAGAACGCCGGGCCCAGCAGGGTGGCGCCGTCATAGATCTGCACCGAACTGACCCCATTGGCATCGCTCGCCGTGCCTGACAGGCCCAGGGTATTGTCCTTCGTCGTTCCCCCGCTGGTGATGGTGGGGGTCGCGCCCGTATCCGTGGTGATCGTCGTGCTGATCGTCTCGGTCGGCGGCGTCGTGTCCACTGTCGCCGTCACCGCAAACGTCGTCGTGGTGTTGCCCGCATTGTCAGTAGCCTTGGCGGTAAAGCTGTGGCTGCCGTCGACAAGCGCAGCCGTTGTGTAACTCCAGTTGCCCGAGCTGATTGTCGCCGGACCCAGCAGGGTGGTGCCGTCATAGACCTGCACCGAGCTGAACCCTTTGGCAACGCTCAACGTGCCCGACAGCGCAAGCGTGTTGTCCTTGGTCGCGCCGCCGCTCGTGATGGTCGTCGTCAAACCAGCGTCCGTGCCAAGTGTGTTGCTGATTGACAGATACGGATTGACATGGATGGTCGAAGCGATGGAGGGCGTGCCGTTGTTGCCGATTGCGAACAGCATCCAATCCCCGGGCGGGACGACGTTCGAGTTGACCGGCAGCGTGACGCTGAGGCTGCCGTCGGCCTGCACGGAAAAGGAGAGTTCGATCCGTCGCGCCGTCGTATTGAGGGCATGTGTGGTAGAGCCGAATGGCATTAACGCCAGCGTTCGGATGTTCGCCGGATTGTCGACCCGCACGGTGAAGGTTTGGCCAGGGCTGAGATCAAGCGGCGCCTGCTGGATGACCGGCCGGACAGAAGCGGCGCCGCTCGCGTCAAACAGATAGCCGGGAGTGTAGATCTCACCGTTCAGGTGGTTCATCGACGGCACATCCGGGTCCAGCCCGCCGCCACCCAGCGACAAAACCGTGGCGTCCGGCAGCAAAATAGCCGTGGAATGGTAGAGACGCGGCACAGCCGCATTCGCCCCGGTGGAGGTCCACAGACCCGTCGAGGGGTCCCAGATCGCGACAGTGTATTCGACGCCGGTGAGCTGGTTATCGACCTGGCTGCCGCCGCTAACCATGACCCGGCCGTCCGGCAGTACCGTCAGGTTTGACCAAATGCGGTCTGGCGCAAGACTTCCGGTGCGCGTGAACACCGGAGTGGGGCCGCTGATATCCATGATCCACACCGAGCCGTCAGCCCCAAGGATCAGGCAGCGATCCTGGGCGAACATGATCGCCGGCTCATTGGAATTCAAACTGACCGGGGCCTGTCCAATCACGCTGACTTGGCCATTTCCGGTGGGATTGATCGCGTAGATGGTGGTGCCACCGCCGGCAACGCTAATGACTCTTCCGTCGGAGGCTAGCCAGGTGCGCGGGTAAAAATAACCGTTACCGGTGGCCATTTCGGCGATGTAAGCCCCGGTCAACGTGCGCCAGCCCGCGCCCGGCGTAAAGATCTCAGGGTAGCCGACGCCGGTGCCGCTAAGATCGGCGCCGCCGAGAATGAGCAGCTGGCCCGTGCCCAAAGTGATGAGTGTGGGATACCAACGAGCGAACGCCATCGGGCCCGATGGATTAGAGGTCAGGCTGTCCGTTTTGTAGTCAAAAATGTTGGTGTTCGCGATGCCCGTATTTATTGAGCCCAGCGGGCGCGCATCGCCGCCCGTGATAAGTACCTCACTGGTCGTCGGGATGATCTCTGCCGCCGCGCAGAACTCGTCGACCCAGGTCTTGTTCGGTAACGTGTTGTGCGTGTTGGTAACCGGGTCCCACACATCGTAGATTTTGTAAGCCCCCTGGTGGCCGCCCTGGTCCGTCCCGTAGGTGAGAATTTTGCCGTCAGGCAATACCAAGGATTGGATACCGATAAGTGGCCAGGAAAATACACCACTCCAAGAGCCCGAGACGCTGTTCACGGGATCGACCACCGCGGTGCCGCCGTGACCGTCGCTCGCTATCGTGAAGGACGTCGGCCCATACTGGCCCGACAGCGCGACATTGGCTGTGTGCGTGCCATCGCTCACGGTCAACGTGCCCGCATCGGTGCTGCTGGCCAAATAAACAAGCGTCGTAGTCGAGCCAAAGGTTATGTCGGCCAAGTCAATTGCGTTAAATGGGGCAACCGCACTAAGGCCTGATATCGTTCCTGTGAACTGCGACGACGCATCTAGAATCAGGCTTCCCGTCGCACCTGGGGCAAACGTCACATTCACCGATGATGGGCCAAACAACTCTATTTGTTGTACTCCGGTAAGGGTCAGGCTGGTGGCGGGAGTGGTTGTCGTCGCCCCCACGTTCAAGTGGAGGTCAGCCTTGGCGGCGGAAAGGTCCGCCGCGTTGCCGAGTAAATCCTGGATCGCGGTAGGTGACGGCAGAGTGTCTCCGATCACCTGAAGATCCGAAGTCCCCTGGTCGGATGGAACGATATACTCGAACGTCAAGGCTTGCGTGCCGGAGCCGCTCGCGTAAGTCGCTGTGCCGCCGTCGTTCAGCAGCAGCCCCGGCGTGCCGGAGACGAAAACTTTCTCGCTCATGTTGAGCGTAATCTTGACGACTTGGCCGGTCTTGACCGATCCGCTTACCCGAGAACTCACGCCTTTGACGCTCGGCGGCGTCGCGTCGATCATCACTGTCACCGCAGACGTGGTCGTAGTGTTGCCCGCATTGTCGGTGGCCTTAGCCGTCAAGCCGTGGATGCCGTCAGAAAGCGCAGGCGTCACAAAACCCCAGTTGGTCAAGCTTTCCGCGGTGAAGTTCGCCGTACCCAGCAGGGTCGCACCGTCGTAGATCTGAACTGAGTTGAACCCACCGTCACCACTATTGTCATCACTCACCGTGCCCGTCAGCGCCAACGTGTTGTCTTTGGTCTGGCCGCCGCTCGTGATGCTCGTCGTCAAGCCAGTGTCTGTGAACATTGTGCTGCTGATCGACAGGGCCGGACCGTCGCTCGTGACGACCGCCATCGAGCCGGTGTCTGTGCCACCGATCTCCAGTGTCTGGTTAGCGCTGGGAGCGAGCGTCACGTTTCCATTGCTCCCGGTGGTGCCGAGGGTCAATGAGTCGGGGGCTGGTGAAGAGCGGGTAGCGTTACCAGTGACCGCAGAAGGGGGCGTGCTACCCACAATAACAACGTCGTCACCCGTGGCAGGAACTTCACTCGTAATCCCGTCGCTGGCTGTACTCCTGTCGTCACCGGTGCTGCGATTTTTCCAAGCTTTTGCAGCCATCACCCCCGCATACAATGCCACACCCAGCGTTGTCAGCGGCGCACTCTCGCGGATCCGGCCTAGGCGTGCGTCGAGTTGCCACTGCCCGCCACGCGCCGCTGCACCGACGCGCTGCGTCGAAGCTGCAATTGGCGCGCCGCTAGTGCGCGCCAGCGCTTTGACGAACGCTGCGCCGCGCCTGCCCCGCGCCGTCTCGCAGGTCCACAGGTAAATTGCGCCACCGCGCAGCTTGCGCCCCACTTCGGCGAGATCGGCAGCGTGTTCCTCCGTCGAATCCAGCGACAGCGCACCGGCGCCGAACGACACCTCACCCGGCCGTCCGTGCGCAATGACGTGGATTGCGTCGAGGTCCGCCCTACGATTGACGGCGCGCACCATCTGTCGCGGCGCAGGTTCATCATCAGAGAGCAAAATCGGTTCGACCTGGGGGGAAATGCTCGCGAGCAATGTGCCGAGATCATCGACATTGCGATCAATAAACGCGATTGCGCGTTTCAACGTGCGGGCCACCACGGCCGGCTCTCCGAGACTTCGACCGAACCCGGCAGCAATGTCGACGCTCGGAAATTTCGTGGCCGAGGCTTTAACGTTGGCTATGGCGGGTTCGGGTCGAGAGCGCATGTTACATCGGGGCATGGTCCGCTCCGCTAATGCAAAATGGCGGTTATCAATTTTCAAGTCGAGACCATCTAATAATCAGGCCATTGGCACCGTGCCGTGTAGGCCGGCGACGGCGCCGCGAATTCAGAATCGCGGAATCGATTATGAGTCACAAATATCACATTAAATTTTGGAATTAAATATATTAATAAGTTGATGTGACCGAGCAATTATGATGCAATGCCTCCATTCCTGCCGCGGCGGCTCTCGAAAAATAAGCCGCAGGATGATTTATTTAAATAATAAAGCGCGAGTCGATATTCGACTTGGCGGCCTGGGGTCCAGGAACCTCGGAAAACGGCTATGGAAAGGGCGGTTCCGGCGAGAATCTGCCCGGTGGCCGCATGTTCAATAACTCCCGCTTCACAAACAAAAGTCGTGGTGAAAGTCAATTTAATATGGAATAAAGTAACTTCGAATTAAATCGAAGAAGACAATCGAGGAAGACATATGTTGACCCGAAATCGCGTCGTAGATAACGACCGGCGGGCGTTCTTGAAAACCTGCGGAAGATTTGCGGCCGTAACGCCCCCGGCCATGACCCTCCTTCTGTCAACCTCCCTGACCTCAACAGCTATTGCGCGCTCGGGCGGCCGGGGCGGGGCAAGGCATGACGATGACCGGTCATTCTTCGACAATGATCGTCCGTCCACGGCAACATCGGGAGCATCCGGTGGCGCTGGCGGTGGCGGGTCCGTTGGGGGCGGTGGAGCACCTGGCGGTCGCCCTGGTGGGTCATCTGGTGCCGGAGGGACATCCGGTGGTGGAGGGGGATCCGGCGGAGCGGGATCTGGCAAAGGGCCTTTCGCGACGGGCGGCGGCTCCGGAGTCACAAACGCATCCGGAGGCCTGGACTGTGCGGATGAAGAGGACGAACAGAAACGCAAGCTCGACTGCCCGCGAGCTGACATCAAGGTTTCGAGCTCAACCAGATCTGAGCATTAGCGCGTCGTTCTCAAGAGCACATTGCATGAGCACCGTGGCCAGCGGCTAAGCGCGTTGCAACTTCGAAAGACGTGAAATTCACGCCTGCCACGAAATTGGATTATTTCAACGAGAGTCCGAAAGCGAACGGACATCCGGACTTCAATCGATCGTAGTTGGTGTCGGCGGGGGGAATGCGCCTTTTCGATACCGACGACAGCGAAGATCGTCGCGAATTTTTGAAGAGCTGTGGAAAATTCGCTGCCGTCACCCCTCCAGCTATGACGCTGCTGCTTTCCACCTCTCTGACCTCGACCGCGATAGCCCGCTCCGGCAGCCAAATTGTGCACGGCAACAATGGCTTTGGTAACGGCGGCGGTGACGGTAGTCCCGACGGGCGGGAGGATAGCGATCGCTAAAAGTTGCGGCCGCGCGATAGCCCTGTCTTTGGCGGTGCCAAACGTGATCACAAAATCAAGGTCGCGGCTTCAGCCGGTCCGGCGGCGCCTTTGTGCGGATGATCGGTTGATCAGTAGATCGTCCAGCTTTTTGCCGGCGCGAAGCTGCGCTTTCAGCCATCGGGGCTGCTTGCCGCGACCCGACCAGGTTTCGGCGGGATTCTTCGGGTTCCGGTACTTCGGGAGCACCGGCGGATAGGGGCGGCGCACAGCTTCCTCGTTCCGGGCCGGACCGGCAGTCCCCTCTATCCTGCGAAGCCGCTCCTCAAGCTTGGCTTTTTCCGCCGTCATTCTGCGACTAAGGGTCGCCGTGACCTCATCATACATCTGCCACAGCTCGGCTGTCGTCATGGATGCCCAGTCGTCCTTCTCCATGGAAGCCGTCCCCAACTACTTCCGATTTGAAACAGGAAGAGGGGATTATCAGGTCGAACCCGGATCGGGCAAGCACGATCCGCCCCAGCGGAGCCTGTCGGCGCGCAGTCAGAGGGTCTCTACCGGCGCGGTGCGCGCTTCCGGCTGAGCGGTCCCTTCCCGAGTGCTCCTCGACCACCAGCGCGCCTCCTTCTGCCGAGCATCCGCTGCTCGGCCTTCAACACGCGACGACGCAAATTTTGCAGTTCGGTGAGTTGAATGATCAGAGCCTGATGCGTTTGATACAAAACAGAAGAATACATGTGACCACCTACTCAATACTAACGATCATCCGTGATTGCCAGTAAGTTTGCCGGGCCCGATGGCGTGCCGGTCAGTCTTTCCTGGTCACGTGTTTATCGATGCGACTACTGAAGAAGGACCTTTTGTAGGCTCCGTTCGCTAGGTCTCTGGCAGGACGCTTGCGACGAATCATGCGGTTGAGAAAATTCTTGCCCCCTCATTTTGAGTCTCTCCGGCCGGCCTATACGAACAGGGCAGCCAATCGGTTCCTACCGACGCCTGCTGGGACTGCCGTGCAGCCATCGTCCGAACGTGCCGGAAGCGTGGTAGAGGCCGGCAAATTGGTAAAGGACGCACGATACATAGCACTCAGCCACCCAGTCACTTCGGCTGAATCAATACATTCCCAATCTGTGGATGATAAAGGCAATAAATGGGTAGCTACGATGTAGGTAATTACGATGGTCCATTGAGCCGCGGCGGTGCATGACCAAAGTTCGAGCAGCAATCCGTTTGAATGCCAACGGATGCGACGGAATGCGCGAATTGATGATCAGCAAGGCGCTGAACGACCCAGCGCAAATGAGAGAACAGAAAACGAGCCTTGCGGATCTGCTGTCCGGACCGTCATTTGGGGGGCAGCGATGTTGACGTGTTGGTATCCGCGGGCAGATTTGAAGGAGTTCACCTGGTGACACGTTCCATATCGATGTCGTCGGCAGTAACCTGAAACGTTGTATCAAATGGGGCTTGGTGGCTGTCGGCCTGACAATTTCCGTCACTCAAGCGAGGGCCGAATATCGAGTAAGCGTTGGAGATACGCTGGAGGTTGTGGTGGCGGGTGCGCCGGAGCTCAGGCATCGTGATGCCGTCCAAATTGACGGGAATATTTCGTTGCCACTGGTCGGAACGCTTGCGGTAGTCGGTCTCCCTTTTTGTCGCAGATCCGAGCCAAAATCGTGGCCGCACTGGTCAGCTAGGTGTTTCGCCAGAGGACTCCTGACGGTCGTGAGGTCGCGATCGTGATAGACGCGGATGAGGTCACGACGACCGTGGCAGAATACGGGCCGATTTAAGTAAACGGAGGCGTGTCAAAGTGTCAAAGCCGGGCGAGTATCCTTAATCGTCCGTCCATGACGGCACGCCAACTCGTCGCCTTGG
>NZ_LBKA01000020.1:56270-57016 GCF_028128955.1 Bradyrhizobium sp. CCBAU 11386 | reverse complement strand
CGCGATTAAATCATCACCAAAAGCGGAAAAGGTTTGACAATCGGAAAGCGCAATCGGCGTGATAGTCGATCCGCATTAGCGGTGAATAAATTGTACCAACTGGTCAATGACGAATTCTTGTTTACCGATTATGCTTTTTACCAGATCTCCAATCGATACAATTCCGACCAATTTGCCCTGATCAATAACGGGAAGGTGGCGAACTCTCTTCTCAGTCATAACGGCCATGCATTCTTCCACAGTTTGATCAAGGTGAGCGTATAAAACTTTCGCCTCCATAATGTCACGAACACGAGTTGTAGGGGATGCACGCCCCTTCAAAAACACGTTCCGTGCGTAATGTCGTTCAGTAATGATGCCAACGGGATTTCCGTCCTCGACTACAACCAAAGAACCAGTGTTCTGGTCAGCCATCTTTTGTATGGCCTCAAAGACGGTATTGTCCGGGCCAATTGTAAAAACATCATGCCCTTTTTCATTGAGCAACTGGCGGACCGTCATCGAAATTCTCAGCCCTTCGAAAAGCGTCGTTTCCTAGCAGGCTGCCTATTGGTTTGATTCGCACAAACGCTTAGACATTGTCGCAAACTATGCGCGCCATGCGAAAGCTAAATTACTACTATTGGCTAAGTGTGATTTGATCTACGTCAAAGCGCGGGAATTCGGCTGCTGACGACCCGCCAGACAAACATGGCTTGCAAAACATGCCAATGGCTACTCTTGGCCCATCAGCGAAGTGGCGGAAC
>NZ_LBKA01000020.1:54955-55910 GCF_028128955.1 Bradyrhizobium sp. CCBAU 11386 | reverse complement strand
CATCCGAACAGCAGGAGAATTGCATTTTGCATAGCGCATTCGGTCAGGATAGCTGACGGTGCGCGCTGCGTTTTCTGGGCATGACGCTGACGTCCGCCGCGTTCCATGCTATTATGTTAATATTCCAGGTCGGTCGGTCGAGCCCTATATTGAGGTCAAAACCGATGATTGGAGCCACCATCCCCACATACTTCGTCAGTCCAAGGCGAAGCATCAAGAAGCATGATCACGTTGACGCTCGGCGCCAGCGTGCAATTCGATTTGACAGGAGAAAGCATACGCAGGTCGATTTCAAACCGCGGCAGTTCACGGCGGAGACCTGAACCGCCGCTTGATCTAAGGAGGCACTCATGAACTTCGTCAACGTGCGCATAGTCCCCACATTCACCGCAGCGATGAGACTCGCCAAAGCAACGGTTTTTGCTACAGCGCTCGTGTCCGTTGCCCCCGCGGCTGTCGCGGGAGAGCCGATTGAAAAGAAGGGGACTACTCCTTATGTGACGCACTTTATTTTTCGGCCCTTGATGAGCATTGACACCGCCGAACTCGGCAAGGCCACTACGCTGGAGGCGGTCGGGACCACTCAAAACATGAAGGGAGAGAAGATGCTGGACAAGATGTCAGCACGCTGCGTGGCGCTGAACGTCGCGTCCGGAGACAAGAAATACATTGACGGAGCTTGCGTGCTCGCCGACAGCGACGGCGACAAGATTTTCTCGACCTTCGATACTCGAGACCTCGACAAGGCCCAGCCGAAGATGGATTGTGGAACGCATATCATCACCGGCGGCACCGGTAAGTATAAGGGCATCACCGGAAGCGAACCATTTGCCTGCATAGCTATGCCTGCGCTGGCTGGCTCTGGCGATTATTTTGCGATGGACATCCCGCACAACACGTCCTGGGAAATCAAATGACCCTGAACCCGATGTCGCCGTAAAGATGGTTGTTGAGG
>NZ_LBKA01000020.1:23059-54772 GCF_028128955.1 Bradyrhizobium sp. CCBAU 11386 | reverse complement strand
GTGGCCCTTCTGCGCCATGCAGCGATGTCCGCTGTTGCGCCGTTATTGGCGGAGAAGCGGACATCACGCGCGCCGGAGCGAAGCGCTCCGATCCGACTAGGATGCGGCCTTGGCCGTGCCTACTCCTCGTCTTCGTCGTCCTCTTCCTCATCCTCGTCCACCTCTTCCAGGTGTTCGAGCACGGCGAGCGGCAGCGTCTCGCGAAACAGGTCGCCTTCGACGCCCATCCAGAGACAGATCACGTCGTCGCCCTTTACTTCTGCGACGGTCAGCGGCTGGCCGCCGGATTTCAGCATGACGATATCGCCGGCTTTCAGTTCCATGGATGGTCCTTTCGGGTTGGATTGACTTAAGAAGCTAGCAAGCCGGCATGACACGCCGATCACGGGCTGCGGGATCAGTGGATGTGCTGCGGCAGCGCGCATCCGCTGCCAGGCTGCTGAAACGCCGACGACGGAGCTTCAGGCCGGAAGCGGGACCATGACGGAGGCGAGGGCGCCTTGTCGATGGGTTGCGCAGGGGCTTTTCCGTCCCATGCGCCGCGATGATGGCATCATGCGCCTGTTTTGCCCGACGGGTCAAACGGTTTCGTAAAATCCGTAAGCATTTGATTTTGCAGCAGCCGGCTACTGTGCATGGGGTTGTTTTTCGAGTTTTTGTTTGCGCGCCCGGTTACGACTGGCCCGGCACCAGTTCGCTCAGCGAGCGAATGATGCGGTCGGGCTTGACGGTCGAGCCTTCGGGCAGACCGTCGCCGTGGACGTCGATCCAGATCGAATAGATGCCGAGGCGCTGCGGCGTCACGACTTCCCATTCCAGGTTGTCGCCGATCATCCAGGTGTCATCGGCGGTGACGCCCAGCGCCTCCATCGCGTGCAGATAGGCGCGCTCCTCGGGCTTGCCGAAACCGTGCTCGCCCTCGATCTGGATGTGATGGAAGCGGTGCGCCAGCTCGAAGCGCTCGACCTTGGCGCGCTGGGTGTCGGCGGCGCCGTTGGTCACCAGCGCGAGCTTGATGCCGAGCGCCTTCAACTTGTCGATGGCTTCATGCGCGCCGGGGAAGACGAACATCTCCTCCTCGCGATAGGCGGTGAAGCGGTCGGCGAGGCGAATGGCGAGATCGTCTGAGAGTGCGCGGTGGCCGGCGGCCGCGAGCGCCGCGAAGCCGCCCTTCACCGTGAGGTGGCGGGCCTCGGCAAGCTTCATCCGCCACGCGGCTTCCGCATTGGCCCAGAAGTTTCGCGCGAAAGCCAGCACTGCGGTTGCGACCTGCTCTGGCGGCAGCGGCGCAAGCTCCTCGGCAAACTCGTTCGCGATCGTGTTCCAGGCGATCTCGGGCCGGCCATAGGCCGACAGGATGGTGTCGTCCATGTCGATCAGCATGGCGCGGGGCAGCGGCCTCACAGCGGGCTTCATCGTCGTCATGGCCATTTCACCTCCGGCGGCAGCGACGACAGGATCGAATCCACATTGCCGCCGGTCTTGAGCCCGAAGATGGTGCCGCGGTCGTAGAGCAGGTTGAACTCGACATAGCGGCCGCGCCGGACCAGTTGCTCCTCGCGGTCCGCAGCGGTCCAGGTGCTCGCGAAATTGCGCCGCACGATGTCGGGATAGACCTTCAGGAAGGCGCGGCCGACGTCCTGCGTGAAGGCGAGGTCGGCGTCCCAGTCGCCGCTGTCGTGCCAGTCGTAGAAGATGCCGCCGATGCCGCGCGCCTCTTTCCGGTGCGGCAGATAGAAATACTCGTCGCACCACGTCTTGTACTTGTCGTAGTCGGCGACGCCGTTCGGCTGCGCGCAGGCCTCTTTCATCGCGGCGTGGAAGGCGATGCTGTCGGCGTCGTCCTGCGTGCGCCGGCGGTCGAGCACCGGCGTCAGATCGGCGCCGCCGCCGAACCAGGCTTTTGTGGTGACGACGAAGCGCGTGTTCATGTGCACGGCAGGCACGTGCGGATTGCGCATGTGCGCGATCAGCGAGATGCCGGAGGCCCAGAAGCGGGGGTCTTCGGCCGCGCCCGGAATCTGCGCGCGAAACTCGGGCGCGAATTCGCCGTGCACCGTCGAGCAGTGTACGCCGACCTTCTCGAACAGCCGGCCATGCATCATCGACATCACGCCGCCACCGCCGGCCGCGCCGCTATGATCGGTGCGCTGCCAGGGCGTGCGGTTGAAACGGCCGGCTTCGCCCGGATAGAGGCTTTGCGGCGCGTCGTCCTCCAGCCGCTCGAAGCTCGCGCAGATGTCGTCGCGCAGAGCTTCGAACCAGGCGCGGGCGCGCGTCTTGCGGTCTTCGATTGTCGAAACGTCCATCTGCATTCCCGTCGCTAACCAAGCGGTGCGTCGCGTAGGGTGGGCAAAGGCGCCCTCGCGCCGTGCCCACCATTTTTCATCGTCGTCTCGATTGGTGGGCACGCTGCGCCTTGCCCACCCTACGAAATCTAGCCCTGCGGACCGTAATAGGTGCAGCTCTCGTTGCAACTGTCGCGATGGATGCTGACGCGGGTGAGCTTGCCGATATGCGCTAGCCGCTCCCAGACGAAGCGCGACAGGTTTTCCAGCGTCGGCTTGCCCAGCGCCTCGATCTTGTTGAGGAACTTGTGGTCCAGCGTCAACCTGACGTCCTCGATGGCGCGCTGGAGGAGGCCGAGATCGACCACCATGCCGGTCGCAGGATCCGGCGTGCCGCGCACCGTCACCTCGGCGCGGAAGGAGTGGCCGTGGATCTCTTCGCTCGCCGCGCCGAACGTCGTTCCCGACAGTGAATGCGCCGCCTCGAAGCGGAACGATTTCGTCAATTCCCACATCTGTTCGAAAACCAATCCTATCTGATGCCGAGCGATTTATGCGTCTGCACGCTGAGCCGCCATTGCGGATGGCGCAGGCAGTAGTCGATCGCGCGCGCGGTGTTTTCGGCGACCTCGGGCCCGTCCATCGGCTGCAGCGAGAAGCGCTCGAAGGCGAGGCCCTCGAAGGCCTCCGGCGCGGCGAGGGCCTGCGGATAGACCAGCTTCAGCTCGTGGCCGCGGCGCAGCACGAGCTCGCTGCCGCCCTTGGGGCTGACGCAGATCCAGTCGAGGCCATCAGGTGCGGCAATCGTGCCGTTGGTCTCGACGCCGATCTCGAAGCCTCTCGCATGGAGCGCATCGATCAGCGCGTCGTCGACCTGGAGCAGCGGCTCGCCGCCGGTGAGCACCACGTAGCGGTTGGCGGCCGTTGCCGTCCATTGTGCCGCGATGGCGTCGGCGAGCTCCGCAGCCGAGCCGTAGCGGCCGCCGAGCGTGCCGTCGGTGCCGACGAAATCCGTGTCGCAGAATTTGCAGGTCGCGTCCTGACGGTCGGCCTCGCGGCCGCTCCAGAGATTGCAGCCGGCAAAGCGG
This sequence comes from Bradyrhizobium sp. CCBAU 11386, assembly GCF_028128955.1. Taxonomy (NCBI): domain Bacteria; kingdom Pseudomonadati; phylum Pseudomonadota; class Alphaproteobacteria; order Hyphomicrobiales; family Nitrobacteraceae; genus Bradyrhizobium; species Bradyrhizobium sp. CCBAU 11386. The sequence continues at coordinate 51,396 of NZ_LBKA01000020.1, read as the reverse complement.
CAGAACACGGACGCGCGCCCGGCATGGGCGCCTTCGCCTTGCAGGGTCAGGAAGATTTCCTTGACCGCGTAACTCAATGGTCTCTCCTCAACATATCAACCTTGCGGGTTCCGGATCTGCCGCAGCGCCTCGCCTGCGGCCATCGCCGCGGTCATGGCCACATTGAGCGACCGCAGTCCCGGGGCGATCGGGATCACCAGCCGCGCATCCGCGGCCTCGACCACCGCGTCGGTGACGCCGGCGCTCTCGCGCCCGAATAGCAGGATGTCCGACGTCTGGTAACGGAAATCGCGGTAGTCGGTGGCGGCCCTGGTGGTGAACAGCAGCAGCCGGCAGCCCTGCGCCGCGCGCCACTCCTCGAATTTCGGCCAGGAGACGTGCCTGACGATGCTGACATGGTCGAGGTAATCCATTCCCGCCCGGCGGAAATGCCGGTCGGAGACGGGGAACCCTGCCGGTTCGATGATGTGGGCCGCCAGCCCCAGGCAGGCGCAGAGCCTTAGAATCGTGCCGGTGTTCTGGGGAATGTCGGGCTGGAAAAGCGCTATCTGCATGGGCGGCGGCTGGTTGGTTGTGGGGCGGAAATGTCTCAATAAAACATCGCTGGCGCGGGAATTCGTGCATTGCACGCTTCCCCGCCGTTAGCGGGCTTGCGCTCGCCCGGCAAGGGTGCCAATAGAACGATTCTGGACTGCTGTTTTCGCTTGTTTTGGCGGGGACAAGCGAAGTTCTGCCGCCGCGGGGGCCGCGGGCGCCGGCAGCCAGTTCTGGGGACCTTGGGGGCCCCTGGAGCGGTTCCACCGGTAGCATAAGAAGAAAGGGTTGGAATCGTGACGACAGCGTCTTCGGCGGACCATCCGACACGCCGTGATTTCTTATTCGTTGCAACGGGGGCAGCTGCAGCAGTAGGGGGCGCAGCTGCGCTCTGGCCCTTCATCTCCCAAATGAATCCTGATGCCTCGACCATCGCGGCCGGTGCGCCGATCGAGGTCGATCTCAGCCCGATCGCCGAGGGCCAGGACATCAAGGTATTCTGGCGCGGCAAGCCGATCTACATCAGCCACCGCACCAAGAAGCAGATCGACGAGGCGCGCGCCGTCAACGTGGCGAGCCTGCCCGATCCGCAGTCCGACGAGGCCCGGGTCAAGTCCGGCCATGAGCAGTGGCTGGTCGTGATCGGCATCTGCACCCATCTCGGCTGCATCCCGATCGCTCATGAGGGCAATTACGACGGGTTCTTCTGCCCCTGCCATGGTTCGCAGTACGATTCGTCCGGCCGCATCCGTCAGGGGCCCGCGCCCGCGAACCTGCCGGTGCCGCCGTACCAGTTCGTTTCCGACACCAAAATCCAGATCGGCTGAGCTTCGGACTCTCGTCCGAAGCTTCGCGCCGTCTCGTCGTATTATTTCCTCAGGATCGCATCATGAGCGGACCATCCGACTACCAGCCGAGCAATCCGGCCCTGCAATGGATCGAGCGGCGCCTGCCGATCCTCGGCCTCATGCACTCCTCCTTCGTCGCCTATCCCACCCCGCGCAATCTGAACTATTGGTGGACCTTCGGCGCCATCCTCTCCTTGATGCTGGGGATGCAGATCCTGACCGGCGTGATCCTGGCGATGCACTACACGCCGCATGCCGATCTCGCCTTCAAGTCGGTCGAGCTGATCGTCCGCGACGTCAATTACGGCTGGCTGCTGCGCAACATGCATGCCACCGGCGCGTCGATGTTCTTCTTCGCCGTCTACGTCCACATGTTCCGCGGCCTCTATTACGGATCGTACAAGGAGCCGCGCGAGGTGCTGTGGATCCTCGGCGTCATCATCTACCTCCTGATGATGGCGACCGGCTTCATGGGCTACGTGCTCCCCTGGGGCCAGATGAGCTTCTGGGGCGCCACCGTCATCACCAATCTGTTCTCCGCCATCCCCTATGTCGGCGAGAGCATCGTGACGCTGCTGTGGGGTGGTTACTCCGTCGGCAACCCGACGCTGAACCGCTTCTTCTCGCTGCATTACCTGCTGCCGTTCCTGATCGCGGGCGTCGTCGTGCTGCACGTCTGGGCGCTGCATGTCGCCGGCCAGAACAATCCTGACGGTGTCGAGCCGAAGGCGGAAAAGGACACGGTGCCGTTCACGCCGCATGCCACCATCAAGGACCTGTTCGGCGTGTCCTGTTTCGCGCTCCTCTACGCCTGGTTCATCTTCTACATGCCGAACTATCTCGGCGACGCCGATAACTACATCCCGGCGAACCCGGGCGTGACGCCGCCGCACATCGTGCCGGAATGGTATTACCTGCCGTTCTACGCGATCCTGCGCTCGATCCCGAACAAGCTCGCGGGCGTCATCGGGATGTTCTCGGCGATCATCGTGCTGGTCTTCCTGCCCTGGCTCGATGCCGCCAAGACCAGGTCGTCGAAGTACCGCCCCCTGGCCAAGCAGTTCTTCTGGATCTTCGTCGTGGTCTGCATCCTGCTCGGCTATCTCGGCGCGCAGCCGCCGGAGGGCATCTATGTGATCGCCGGCCGGGTCCTGACGTTCTGCTACTTCGCCTATTTCCTGATCGTGCTGCCGCTGCTCTCGCGCATCGAGACGCCGCGGCCGGTGCCGAACTCGATCTCGGAAGCGGTCCTGACCAGGAGCGGCAAGGCCGTGGCCTCCGTCGCCATCGCGCTGGTTGCCGCCGGCGTGCTGTTCCTCGGCAGCCTGCAGGACGCGCGCGCTTCCGAGGGCAACGACAAGCCGCCGGGCAACAAATGGTCGTTCGCCGGGCCTTTCGGTAAGTACGACCGCGGTGCGCTCCAGCGCGGCCTGAAGGTCTATAAGGAAGTCTGCGCCAGCTGCCACGGCCTGTCCTACATCGCCTTCCGCAACCTCGCGGAAGACGGCGGCCCCGGCTATTCCGTGGCGCAGGCGTCGGCCTTCGCTTCCGAGTACAAGGTCAAGGACGGCCCGAACGATGCCGGTGACATGTTCGAGCGCCCGGGCCGGCCGGCCGACTACTTCCCCTCGCCATTCGCGAACGAGCAGGCAGCCCGTGCAGCGAACGGCGGTGCGGCGCCGCCCGACCTGTCGCTGATCACCAAGGCGCGCTCCTACGGCCGCGGCTTCCCCTGGTTCATCTTCGACTTCTTCACCCAGTACCAGGAGCAGGGCCCGGACTACGTCTCGGCGGTGCTCCAGGGTTTTGAGGAGAAGGTGCCGGAGGGTGTGACCATCCCGGAGGGCTCCTACTACAACAAGTACTTCCCGGGCCACGCCATCAAGATGCCGAAGCCGCTCAGCGACGGCCAGGTGACCTATGACGACGGCTCGCCGACCACGGTCGCGCAATATGCCAAGGACGTCACCACGTTCCTGATGTGGACCGCCGAGCCGCATATGGAAGCGCGCAAGCGCCTCGGCTTCCAGGTGTTCGTCTTCCTGATCATCTTCGCGGGCCTGATGTACTTCACCAAGAAGAAGGTCTGGGCCGACTCCCACTGAGCGGCGCGAGGCGAGATATGAAGAAGCCCCCGAAAGGGGGCTTTTTTGTTGGGTTCGTGTCCCGGACGCGCGAAGCGCGAGCCGGGACCCAGAATGGGCGTGGCCGGACCCCGGATCAGCAGCGCATCACGCCGCTAAGGAGCGGCGCGCTGCGCAGCATCCGGGGCACGAGAGTTTGTTTGCGCGGTGATTGCGCCGCGCGCCCCCAGCGGCCAAGATACCGCCAACCGCTCCCCCAGAAACTCATCGGAGGACACCATGGGAACCGCCATCACCTTCAAGCGCCCGGACGGCAAGGACGCCTCCGGCTATCTCGCCAACGCCGCGCGCGGCAACGCGCCGGGCGTGGTCGTGATCCAGGAATGGTGGGGCCTGTCGGACCAGATCAGGGGCCTGTGCGACCGCTTCGCGCTGGCCGGTTTCGATGCGCTCGCGCCCGATCTCTACAAGGGCAAGGTGGTGCCGTATCATGACACGGATGCGGCCGGCAAAGAGATGAACTCGCTCGACTTCATGGACGCCACCACGCAGACGGTGCGCGGCGCCACGCAATATCTGTCGCGCAACGGCGCCAAGGTCGGGCTGACCGGCTTCTGCCTCGGCGGCGCCGTCACCATCATCGGCGCGACCAAGATCCCGGAGCTCGCGGCCGGCGTCGTGTTCTACGGCATCCCGCCGGAGCAGGCCGCCAAGCCCGCCGACGTCAAGATCCCGCTCCAGGCCCACTTCGCCAACAAGGACGATTGGTGCACGCCGGAGCTGGTCAATGGCTTCGAACAGGCCATGAAAGCCGCCGGCAAGTCGCTGGAGCTGTTCCGCTATGACGCCGAGCACGCCTTCGTCAACGAGCAGCGCCAGGCCGTGCACGACCGCGAAGCCGCCGAGCTCGCTTGGGGCAGGGCGACGGAGTTTTTCAGGAAGCATCTGGGGTAGGGGACTGCGCGGCGCGCGTGGGTCATCAACGCTCTTGCGGGTCGCTATTGAAATGAGCCTGATGCAATCATAGGCTGTAGTCAGGTGGCATGTCGCCATGGCGACTGTGGGGGTGGGCAATGATTGTAGAGGGGCGCTTGACGACGGTTGTCGTGCCTCGCAAGGCGTTAGAAGCGGCTCTGGACCCCGAGAAGGCCGAATATCTGACTGGCGCCGTGGTCGACTACGTCAACGAAATTCAACGTGTCGGCATCTACTCGGGACGTGAGCTGCCGGCCGTGGCCATGCAGGCCTATCACGCGGATTTTTATCTCGCTCAGGTCTACAACGGCGGTCACAGTCAGTTCATTGGTAACACGGGGGGCGCGATGCTGCCGACGACGTCCGGCGATGCGCTCGCTGGATTGAAGGCCATGGGATCGAGCGCGCAACACCAGATATTGCAGGAGATGATCGCTTGGGTGGAGGCACACCCCGGCGAGGCCGCGCTACAAAACGGATTCGAAAATCGCGCCGCGGCGCTCAATGCGCTTGATGCTCGCTTCTATGAGGCCGAGCGACTTCAGCCGATGACGCCACTCGCGGCCCGATGGATCGCGAACTGGCCCGAATTGCGCGCCGTAGCAAAGGAGCAATACGCCTCCGAAATCGAGCGGCTTGCGCAACTTAACCCGTATCTGTCGCAGCGACGGATCTGGCAGGGCGTTCGCCAGATCGGCTTCCAGATGACCGACCCCTTGCAAATCACGGTCGCCGCGGCATGCGGGGCGGTGGCGCCCGAGCCAGAGCTCAAGCTCATGGTTCTTCCAGGAAGCGATATGGACGTGGAGGGCCGGCAATGCATGACCTTCGGCGTTAAGACAGACAAGGGCGCGCGACTCTGCGTTTATGAGGATGCGGGTGGACAACTTTATGAGTACGGCCCGGGCAGCCAGAGCCCGAAGCCTGCGGAAATGCATGAAATTTTGAAGAGCTTTCCGCCATCACTGGTGGGCGGGCGGCTATCTGTTGTGGGGGCTGACGCGATCCGGAATTTCTCGAGGATCGCCGAGCAAAACCTTGCGGCCGAAGCGATCGACCTGCTGTTGCGGAAGTCGGGTCTGGATCCGACCACGATGATCACGGCGTTGGACGTGAGCGACGACCGGGCGGCATGGTATGCGGTCACAGGAAAGACCTGCGTTTTGATTGAAACCTTGGGCGACCGCGCCAACATGATCGGACCTGACGGCAAGCCTGCGCTCACGGTCACGCGGGCCGAAATCGAACGACATGCCGCCGAGGCGGCTGTGGGCCGCGACAGCCTGGAGATCCGGGCATAAGCCGCAACGTGATCCGCGCCATTTTGGTGATCGAGGCCGCCGGTGCCACCCTTGACGCCGCCCCCGCGCCATGGTGAGTATCGCCCCCATGAGCACCGCCGTCCGCCCAGCCCGTCTTTGGTGGCGCACCTCCTAAGAGGTGGCCGGTGCGATTTCTTTTCCCAAAATCGTCGAAGGTCGCCCACGCAGTGCGGCGGCCTGATCGTTTGTCCTGTGTGGCGTTCCCTCGGCAAGTCTCGTAAGAGGACCACATGAACAGGACAGTCTTTGCCCTCCCGGCCCGAAGCGATTACGTGACCCGCGCAGGTCTCGCGATCACGCGCGTGGCGGAGCAGTTTACCGGCGGCGCCAACCGGCTCGACGATCTCGTCAGCCTGCTCGACCGCCGCCGCGGCGTGGTGCTGTCCTCGGGCACGACCGTGCCCGGCCGCTACGAGAGCTTCGACCTCGGCTTCTCCGATCCGCCGCTCAAGCTCGAAACCACAGGCGTCAATTTCAAGCTGGAAGCGCTGAACGAGCGCGGCCAGGTGCTGATCGCCTTCCTCACTGAGGTCCTGCGCGAACCCTGCGTCGTGATCTCCGAGACAACGGCTTCGCGCCTTGCCGGCCACATCCTTCGCGGCGATGCGCCGGTCGAGGAAGACCAGCGCACCCGGCGCGCCAGCGTGATGTCGCTGGTGCGCGACCTCGTCGCCGCCTTCTCGGCCAATGACGACGGGCTGCTCGGCCTGTTCGGCGCCTTCGCCTACGACCTCGTGTTCCAGATCGAGGACCTCGTGCAGAAGCGCGCACGCGAGCAGGATCAGCGCGACATCGTGCTCTACGTCCCCGATCGCCTGCTGGCCTATGACCGCGCCACCGGCCGCGGCGTGGTGCTCTCCTACGACTTCGCGTGGAAGGGCAAATCGACGGAAGGCCTGCCGCGCGAGACCGCCGACAGCCCGTACCTGAAGACGCCGCGCCAGGGCTTTGCCGATCACGCGCCCGGCGAATACCAGGCCACCGTCGAGACCGCGCGCGCGGCCTTCGCCCGCGGTGATCTCTTTGAAGCCGTGCCGGGCCAGCTGTTCGCCGAGCCCTGCGACCGCTCGCCGGCCGAAGTCTTCCAGCGGCTCTGCGTCATCAACCCGTCGCCCTACGGCGCGCTGATGAATCTCGGCGACGGCGAGTTTCTCGTCTCGGCCTCGCCCGAGATGTTCGTGCGCTCGGACGGCCGCCGCGTCGAGACCTGCCCGATCTCGGGCACGATCGCGCGCGGCACCGATGCGATCGGCGATGCCGAGCAGATCCGCCAGCTCCTGAACTCGGAGAAGGACGAGTTCGAGCTCAACATGTGCACCGACGTCGACCGCAACGACAAGGCGCGCGTCTGCGTCCCCGGCACGATCAAGGTGCTGGCACGCCGCCAGATCGAGACCTACTCGAAGTTGTTCCACACGGTCGACCATGTCGAGGGCATGCTGCGCCCCGGCTTCGACGCGCTCGACGCCTTCCTCACCCACGCCTGGGCGGTCACCGTGACCGGCGCGCCAAAGCTCTGGGCGATGCAGTTCGTCGAGGATCACGAACGCTCGCCGCGGCGCTGGTATGCCGGCGCGATCGGCGCGGTGAATTTCGACGGCAGCATCAACACCGGCCTCACCATCCGCACCATCCGCATGAAGGATGGCCTCGCCGAAGTGCGCGTCGGCGCCACCTGTCTGTTCGATTCCGACCCAGCTGCCGAGGACCGCGAATGCCAGGTCAAGGCTGCGGCGCTGTTCCAGGCACTGCGCGGCGATCCGCCAAAACCGCTGTCGACCTTTGCGCCCGATGCGACCGGAAGCGGCAAGCGGGTGCTGCTGATCGACCACGACGACAGCTTCGTGCACATGCTCGCCGACTATTTCCGCCAGGTCGGCGCCAGCGTCACCGTGGTCCGCTATGTGCATGCGCTCGACATGCTCAAGCAGAAGAGGTGGGATTTGCTGGTGCTGTCGCCCGGCCCGGGCAGGCCCGAAGATTTCGGGATCAAGAAGACGATCGACGCGGCGCTGGAGAACAAGCTGCCGGTGTTCGGCGTCTGCCTCGGCGTGCAGGCGATTGGCGAATATTTTGGCGGCGAGCTCGGCCAGCTCACGCATCCCGCCCACGGCCGGCCCTCGCGGGTGCAGGTGCGCGGCGGACGGCTGATGCGCAACCTGCCGAACGAGATCGTCATCGGCCGCTATCACTCGCTCTATGTCGAGCGCGACAGCATGCCGGAGGTGCTGAACGTGACCGCGAGCACCGAGGACGGCGTCGCCATGGCGCTGGAGCACAAGACCCTGCCGGTCGCCGGCGTGCAATTCCACCCGGAATCGCTGATGTCGCTCGGCGGCGAGGTGGGACTACGTATTGTCGAGAATGCGTTCCGGCTGGATGCTGGGGCGAATTGAGTAAGGACCGTCATTGCGAGGAGCGAAGCGACGAAGTAATCCAGACTGCTGCCGCGGAGAAGATCTGGATTGCTTCGCTTCGCTCGCAATGACGGTGGAAAAGCCAGAGCGAGATAACCATGACCTTTGACCACGATCTGAAGGCGAGCGTTCGCACCATCCCCGACTATCCCAAGCCGGGGATCATGTTCCGCGATATCACCACGCTGCTTGCCGACGCGCGCGCGTTCCGCCGCGCGGTGGACGAGCTCGTCAACCCCTGGGCCGGCAACAAGATCGACAAGGTCGCCGGCATGGAAGCGCGCGGCTTCATCATCGGCGGCGCGGTGGCGCACCAGCTCTCCGCCGGCTTCGTGCCGATCCGCAAGAAAGGCAAGCTGCCGCACACCACCGTGCGCATTGCCTATTCGCTCGAATACGGCATCGACGAGATGGAGATGCATGTCGATGCGATCCAGCCCGGCGAACGCGTCATTCTGGTCGACGACCTCATCGCCACCGGCGGCACCGCGGAGGGCGCGGTGAAGCTGCTGCGCCAGATCGGCGCCAATGTCGTCGCCGCCTGCTTCATCATCGACCTGCCCGAGCTCGGCGGCGCCGCCAAGCTGCGCGCCATGGACGTGCCGGTGCGCACGCTGATGACGTTCGAGGGGCACTGAGAGGCCGCCGGGATCGTCAGATCGCCTCGGCCTTCAGCTCGGTCCGCCAGTGCAGCATGCGCTCCTTCAGGAGCCCGTTCCTGACATAGGCAGTCTCCTCGTCCTCCAGACGCTCGCATTCGCCAAACGTCAGGCCTGCCTCGCCATGCGCGTTCCACGCGGCCTGAAGGCTGCGACACATATGATTGCCCTGGCGGAGCGAGAACCAGATGCGGTTCTGGATGGTCTCCAGGTTCGGCGCCTGGCCGACCCAGGCCTCGCCTGACGCCGTACAGCGGACGACGAAGATGCCTGCAATGGTCTTCCGCTCCTTGTAGGCGGTGATGGCTGCTTTCCGGTCGATGCTCACGGGATAGGACCTTGTTGAGGCGTGCGCTTTCAATAAGCGGGGTCCTCTCCGTAGTCAATATTATCCGGGTAAAATAATTGCCCTAGGACCGTTGCAGGATCAGGCTGAGCTCAAGCTCCCGGAAGGCGAGGTAATTGCGCCGGGTCCACTGGTGCAACTCGGTGGAGGCGTCCTTTTCCTGGCGCAGATAGCCGGTGAAGGAGAAGTTCAGCCGGTCGATATAGGTCTTGAGGAAGCCCGGCAGCGCAGGCAGGCGGAACAGCCGGCCGGCGGCCATTGCGGCCGGCAGCTCGCCGCGCACGACGTGCTCATTGTCCACCGTGATCAGGTTCATCCGTGGGATCTGCTCGCGCAGCATCTCATGGGCGCGGGCCGAGACGCGGTCGGTGTCGGCGACGAACAGGATCTGTGGTGCGACATGGCGGCGGGCCGCCTCCTTCAACAGGCCGATCTCGTCGGCCATCTTGAAGAACTCGTCGAAGGCGTGGAAGCCGAGGTCGATCACCTTGGCAAGCCCGTCATCGACGATGACGCGGTCCATCAGCTGCATCTTGCCGTAGGTGTCGATCACGTCGGCGGTCTCCGTGATCTTCGGCAAATAGTCGAGCAGCGACGGCTCCTTCAGGTTGACGTCGAAGGCCGCGACGTTGCCGTTCTTGAGCAGCAGGAACTCGCTCAATAGCCGCGCCAGCAGGGTCTTGCCGACCTGCGGGCGGGGCGAGCAGATGATGTAGACGGGTGTCGCGGGCATCACGAACTATTATCTGAGCGAACTCACCGCCCAATCCAGCCGTATCAGCCCGGGCTCCGCAACTATTTTTCGCTGCTGCGGGCGCCGGGTTTCGAACCGACGATGTCGGTCAGGCGGATGCGGTCGAACTCGCTCCAGACGTTGGCCAGCCAGTGCCGGACATAGCCGCGCAGCACGAAGGAGTAGTTGGCGGCCTCGTCGCTCATGCCCTTGTTGGCGACGAATTTCAGGAACGGGACGGAGGACACCTCGACCTGCTCATAGGCCATTTCGTTGAGCTTGGGGATGGTCAGCTCGGTCGCGTCCTTGATGCGGTGGAAGTAGGAATTGTAGGTCGCCTGGTCCCACTGGAAGAACTGGGTGTCGTTGATGAAGTTCTTCACCAGGAAATATTTTGCGCCGGTCATGAAATTCGCGGTCTCGGCGATTTCGTCGAGCGAGGCGATCGAGGGTCCCAGGATGTGGAACACCGCGAAGGTGATCTGCCCGGCCTTGGCGGCGTCGAGGAACCCGATGTCGCGCAGCGAGGCGAGCGCCGGCGAGAGCAGGCCGGCTCGGACGTCGATCACGGTGACCGACGGGCTGGTCGCGTTGAGCGTATCGAAGATCTTCATCTGATCGGACGTCGTCGTCATGTCGACGATCTCGGTGATGTCAGGATGGAAGCGCTTCAGCGTTCCGCGCGGGGATTCCGTGTCGAAGGCGCGCGTCGGCACGTTGTTGGCGGAAAAATAATCGAGCAAGGTGCGCGATACCGTGGTCTTGCCGACCCCGCCCTTGTCCGCGCCCACCACAACCACTGCCGGCTTTGCCATTGCTGTCCCCTAACGCGCGCCCCCGATCGCGAGGTCGCAATCGGCCGGGCCCCAAATCGATGTCCCGAGTCTGCTGTTGGGCGCGAACATGGCAGAAACAAGGGAGAATTCAATTCCGCAGGCCCCGCTTGCGGCAATTCCCGAGGTTTTTCCAGATTGCCGTGAAACTGGCCACGGCGCGCGCTCAGTGGCGGCCCCAGGGACCCATGGGATTCCCGGCCGCGGTTCCGGAGGGGCCGGGTGCGGGCACGGGCGGCGGATTGGCCTGGCTGCCTGCGTCGCTCCACGGTCCCTGCGACAGCGGTGGCGGGGCGTTCTGCGGGGCGGCCTGCGCCTCGGGCTGTTCCGTCTCGTCCGTCGGGTCCGGCAGCGGACCGGGATCATGGCCGCCGGCGAACTTGACCAGCGCGTCGACCCGGGACTGCACCGACGGGTGGGTCGCGAACAGATCGGCAAAGCCCTCGCGCGGATTGTCGACGCAGAGCTCCATCACCGCCGAGGTCGCGCCCGGCAGCTCGCCGCGGTTCTCGATCTTGCGCAGCGCCGAGATCATGGCATCGGGGTCTTTCGTCAGCTCGACGGAGCCGGCGTCGGCGAGATATTCGCGCGAGCGGGACAGCGCCAGCTTCACCACCTGCGACATCAGCCAGGCCACTACGATCAGCACGACCGCGATGATGATGACGATCACCGCGCCGCCGCCGGAGCTCTTGCTGTCGCTCGACGAGGAGGACGAGCGCGACGACGAGGAGGAGCCCGACGACCACGAGCCGCCGGAGCTCCAGCGGAAATTCGTGAACAGGCGGAAGAACAGTTCGCCGAAGAAGCCGACCACGCCGGCGATGATGACGGCGACCACCATGAGCTGCACGTCGCCGTTCTTGATGTGGGTCAGCTCATGGCCCAGCACCGCCTCGATCTCCTTGTCGTTCAGCGCGTTGAGGAGGCCGGTTGTGACCGTGATCGAATATTGCCGCGGGTTGAGGCCGGTCGCGAACGCGTTCAGCGCCGGGCTCTCCATGATCTTCAGCTTCGGCATGGTGATGCCGCGCGAGATGCAGAGATTTTCGAGCAGATTGTAGAGCCGCGGCTCCTCCTGCCGGGTGACGTCGTGGCCGCCGGTCACCGCGTCGATCATCGACTGGTGGAAGAAATAGGCGATCACGACCCAGACGGCCGCGGCGATCGTCGCGAAGGGCGCGGCCTTGAGCAGGTCGTAGAAGGCGCGGTTCAGATAATAGGCGACGGTCTCATTGCCGTTGATGACGACTTCGGCGACCAGCGCGCCGGCATAGACCAGCACATAGACCAGCGCGAACAGGCCGGCGAGCAGCAGCATCGAACGAAACTTGTTCGAGGCGATGTGCGTGTAGAGACCATACGCGGCCATGGCTGCTTCCGTTAGCTCCCGTCATTCCGGGGCAGGCCGCAGGCCTGAACCCGGAATCCAGAGCTTAGTGTCTCGGTCGAGATTCCGGGTTCGCGTCTTCGACGCGTCCCGGAATGACGAAGGTGAGAGGTCGCTCACGCAGCAATCAGAACTTCACCTGAGGCGCGGCCTCGACCTCGGTGCGGCTGGTGCCGAGATCGAAGAAGTCCTTCTTGGTGAAGCCGAACATGCCGGCGAACAACGCGGCCGGCATCTGCTGGATGCCGGTGTTGTATTCCTGGACCGCGCTGTTGAAGAAGCGGCGGCTCGCCGCGATCTTGTTCTCGAGGTCGGAGAGCTCGCTGGCGAGCTGCTGGAAGTTGGCGTTGGCCTTGAGGTCGGGATAGGCCTCCGACAGCGCGATCAGCCGGCCGAGCGCACCGGAGAGCTGGGTCTCGGCGGCGGATACCTGCGCGGGGCCCTGCGCCGACATCGCCGAATTACGCGCCTTGATGACGTCGTCGAGCGTGCCGCGCTCATGCGAGGCGTAGCCCTTCACCGTCTCGACCAGGTTCGGGACGAGGTCATGGCGCTGCTTGAGCTGCACGTCGATATCGGCAAAGGCCTGGCCCACGCGCTGGCCCAGCGCCACCAGGCGGTTGTAGGCGCTGAAGGCCAAGAACACGAGAACGACGATGACGCCGAGAACGATCCAGCCGGTCGACATGGAGAACTCCTGAAGGGGATTTAAGGCGGGCGCAGCCTAGACCAAAATGGCGCAGGGCGAGAGCCCCGGCGCGGAGGGGAGGTAAGACTTGGTCGGATCTGGAACCATCCGAGTTCAAGGCAAAAGCGCCGATCGAGGTTAACTTTCGGCAATGACGGCGTCGCCCCAGCGCCAGCGCCGGGCACTTGCATAGGCAGCCTTGTCGCGCCGTGGAATCTTGGCGAGCTCGACATCTTCCTCGGTGCAGAGCTTGGCAACGATCTCGGCCTTGCCGACATCCGGCGGCGCCAGCACGCGTGCGGCGCGCTTTGCAGGGGGCGTGCGGGTCAGGGCGACGTAGATGAAGCGTTCGTCCTCGAACGGCACCTCGGCGCCCTTGATCTGGCGGTGCGCCTGGGAGCGCGGCAGGCGCTGGCTGAAATGGCACCAGTCGGGCGCGGTGAGCGGGCAGGGCTTTTCGTGTGGGCAGGGCGCGGCGACAAAGGCACCTAGCGCGATCACCTGCTGGCGCAGCGCGAGGATGCGGGCGTAGCCGGCCGGCGTGCCGGGCTCGATCACGACCAGCGCATGGCGCGCCTTCGTCCACATCGCCTCAGCGAGCTTGCGCTGATCGGCTTCATCGAGCTCGCCGATGATGTAGCTCGCGACGACGAGATCGGCTCGCGAGACCTCGGCGAGATTGCCGCCGGCATCGCCGGGCAAATAGCGGCATTCCGCCAGACGCGTGCTGTCATGCGCGAGTTCGAGCGCAAGCCGGCTCAGCGTCGCGTTGGCGTCGAGCAGGGTGAAGTCTTGCAGCGAGGGAAACGCCTCCGCGGCGGCCCAGCTTGCGGTGCCCGGACCTGCGCCGACGTCGAGCAGCGTCTCCGGGGCGAAGTCCGGCACGATCTCGGTCAGCGCATTCAGGCTCGCCGCCACCGCCGCGTAGGTGGCCGGCATGCGCGCGAGCGCGTAAGCGAGCGCATCGGCCTCCGACTTGATCGTGCCGGAGCCGCCGCCGGCGCGATAGGTGTTCGAGATCTTCTGCGATCGCTGCGCGGCGTCGGTGCGGGAGAAGCCCTGGAGCTTGCCGTCGAGGGCTGCTTTCAGTTCGGCGGGGAGGGTGGGAGCGATCATGTTTGCCCACCGTCATTCCGGGGCGCGACGAAGTCGCGAACTCTGATGCGCAATTGCGCATCAGAGAAGTTCGAGATTGTCACGCGAGATTCCGGGTTCTCGCTTCGCGAGCCCCGGAATGACGCCAGAGACGTCACGCCACGTTCTGGTCGAGAATGTCCACCGCCTCGGCCAGGCTCACCGACACGAGTTGCGAGACGCCGCGCTCGGCCATGGTGACGCCGAACAGGCGGTTCATCCGCGCCATCGTGATCGGGTTGTGCGTGATGATGATGAAGCGCGTGTCGGTCGAGCCGGTCATCTCGTGCAGCAGGTTGCAGTACCGTTCGACGTTGTGGTCGTCGAGCGGCGCGTCGACTTCGTCCAGCACGCAGATCGGCGAGGGATTGGTGAGGAACACCGCGAAGATCAGCGCCATCGCGGTCAGCGCCTGCTCGCCGCCCGAGAGCAGCGACAGCGTCTGCGGCTTCTTGCCCGGCGGCTTGGCGATGATTTCGAGGCCGGCCTCCAGCGGGTCGTCGCTCTCGATCAGGTGCAGCGCGGCCTCGCCGCCGCCGAACAGCTCGACGAACAGGCGCTTGAAGTGGTTGTTGACGACCTCGAACGAGGTCAGCAGCCGCTCGCGGGCCTCCTTGTTGAGGCTCTGGATGCCCTGGCGCAGCCGCTTGATGGCTTCGACGAGGTCATCGCGCTCGGTGACGAGGCCGTTGTGCTGGGTCTCGACCTCGCGCAGCTCTTCCTCGGCGCGCAGGTTCACTGCGCCGAGGCGCTCGCGATCGCGGCGCATCTTTTCGAGGTCTTCCTCGATGTCGTGCAGCGGCGGCAGCTCGGCGCCGGGCTCGATCTCGGCAAGGCCGGCGACGGCCTGCGGCTCGACCTCCAGCATGTCGCGGATCTCGCGCTCGATGTCCTCGAGCCGGCGCCGCGCGCCTTCCATGCGCTCCTCGGCGCGGGCGGTGGCCTCGCGGGAGCTGGAGAGCGCCTCCAGCGTCAGCTTGGCGACGCGATCGGTCTCCGCCATCGCGCTTTCCGCGGTGGCGAGCGCGTCGGCGGCCATGCGGCGATCGTTTTCCGCGTACTCTATCTCGGTGATCAGCGCGCTGCGCTTCTCGGCGAACACTTGCGGCGCGTTTTCGAGCTCGCTGCGCTCGATCGAGAGTTCGGCGATGCGGGCCTGGATGGTGTCGATGTGGGAGGCCGCGCTCTCCTTGCGGTTCTGCCATTCGGTGCGTTCGGCGAGGATCGCCTGCACGCGGCGGTCGGCAAGCTCGGCCTCGCGCGCCAGCGCCTGCGCCTCGGCGCGGACCTGGGCGGCCATGCGGCGATGGCCTTCGATGTCGCTGCGGACGGCGGCGAGACGGGTCTCGGTGTCCTCGCTCGACGGCAGCTCGGAGATGCCGGCCTCGGCATATTCGTATGCGGCCTCGGCTTCGGCGCGGTCGGCGGCGAGACGGCTGTGCGCTTCCGACAGCGTCGCCTTGCGCGCGGCGTGGCGGCTGATCTCGCGCTCGGCCGTGGCATGGCGCTCACGCGCGGTGTTGAGCTCGCGCTGCGCGGCGCGCCAGGCTTCGCGGCTCGCGCCTTCGGTGCTGGCCGCCATCTGCAATTCGGACTCGGCATTCTCCAGCGCCTGGCGCTTGATCTGCGCGTCGATGCGGGCCTGCTCCAGCTCGTTCTCGATGTCGACGAGGCGGGCGCGCTCGGCAAGGCGGCGCGCGGCGCCGGTCGGGGCGTGAGCCGCCGCGACAAAACCGTCCCAGCGCCAGACGTCGCCTTCGGCCGAGACCAGCCGCTGGCCGGTCTTGAGCTGCGAGACCAGCTCGGCGCCGCGCTCGCGCGGCACCACGCCGATCTGCGCGAGGCGGCGGGCCAGCTCGGCCGGGGCCTGCACGTGGTTCGCGAGCGGCACGACGCCTTCGGGCAGCTCCGGATCGCCGTCGGTCTCGCCGACATTGGTCCAGCGCATCGGCGCCGACGGGTCGATCGGCGCATCGAGGTCGTCGCCGAGCGCGGCACCGATGGCCTTTTCAAAACCCTTGTCGACGGTGATGCCGTCGATGATCGGCGGCCACAGATTCTTGGTCTCGCCGTTGACGATCTTGGAGATCGTGCGGGCCTCGGTCTCGAGCCGCTGCACGCGCTTGTCGGCCTCGTTCAGCGGCGAGCGCGAGGATTCCAGCGTCTGGCGCGCAGCAACGTGCGCGGCTTCGCTCGCCTGCGCCGCGGCCTCCGAGGCCGCCAGCGTCTGCTCGGCGTTCTCGACCGTGGCGGTCAGCTCGTCGAGGTCGCCGAAGCCGCCCGTTTCATCGGCAAGCTTCTGCTCCTCGGCCGCGACGTTCGCGATCTCCTGGTCGAGCCGGGCGAGCTTGTCGCGGTGGGTGCGGACATTGGCCTCAAGTTGATTGCGCTTGGCGGTGAGGTCGGCGAGCGCGGTGGTGAGCTCGGCGAACTGCTGCTCGGTTTCGGTCAGCACCGCCTCGGCTTCCGCGACGCGCTCGTCGACGCCGGAGCGCTTCTCGACGCGCGACTTGATCTCTTCCTTCAGCTCGGCGTCTTCGCTGTCGAGGCGCTGGAGCGCGACGTCGGCGTCCATGGTCTGCTGCTGGGCGCGGGAGATGTCGCCTTCGAACTGGGCGAGGCGGCGTTCGAGCTCGGCGACGCGCTCCTTGGCGCGCTCTTCCTCGCGGTCGAGCAGCTCGCGAGCATTGGTCAGGCGCTGGAGCCCGGCCGCGGCGCGCGCCTCGGCATCGCGCAGCGCCGGCATCTCGGCGGCGCGGATGGCCTGGATGCGGGCGGCTTCGGCCTGGTGCTGGGTGCGCTCGGCCATCTCGCGGACGGCGAGATCGTGCGTCTGGCCGGATTCGTTGACGTCGGCATGGGCGCCGATCCAGCGCAGATGGAACAGCGTGGCTTCGGCCTTGCGGACCTTGGCCGCGACCTCGCGGTAGCGAACGGCCTGGCGGGCCTGCTTCTTCAGGCCTTCCATCTGGCCGGAGAGCTGGCCGATCACGTCCTCGACGCGGGTGAGGTTGGTTTCGGCGGCCTTCAGCCGCAGCTCGGCCTCGTGGCGGCGGGCATGGAGACCTGCGACACCGGCGGCGTCTTCCAGCACGCGGCGGCGCTGCTCGGGCTTGGCCTGGATGATCTCGCCGATCTTGCCCTGGTGGACGAGGGCGGGCGAGCGCGCGCCGGTGGCGGCGTCCGCGAACAGGATCTGCACGTCGCGGGCGCGCACGTCGCGGCCGTTGATGCGATAGACCGAGCCGGCCTCGCGCTCGATGCGGCGGGAGATTTCCAGAAGCTGGCTGTCGTTCATCGCCGCCGGCGCGGTGCGATCGGCGTTGTCGATCGTCATCGTCACTTCGGCGTGGTTGCGTGCCGGACGGTTGCCGGAGCCGGCGAAGATCACCGCATCCATGTCGGCGGCGCGCAGCGATTTGTACGAGGTCTCGCCCATCGCCCAGCGCAGCGCCTCGACGAGATTCGACTTGCCGCAACCGTTGGGTCCGACCACGCCGGTCAGGCCGGGCTCGATGACGAAGTCCGTGGGCTCAACGAAGGACTTGAAGCCGTGAAGGCGCAGGCGGGTGATTTTCATAAGCACGCATCTCTGTTGGCAGGCGCGAATCCCCCTGCCGGGACAATACCATGGAAGGCAATGTCGCTATCCGGGCGAGTCGCGCGAGGCGCCTCATGCGGCTGGACAATGGCCGCGGTGCGCCGCGAGGGCAACCGGCGAAAGCCGCTTTTCCCAAGGGATTTATGTCGGGAATGATACGGCTTTTGAGATGCGAATCAGGCGTGATGCGCGAAAATCAGCTCTTCAGCAGCGGATTGATCTTCTTGGCGAATTCCTCGAACGAGGTCTCGCCCTTGATCTTCTCGCCGTTGATGAAGAAGGTCGGCGTCGAATCGACCTTGAGAATGTCGCTGGCGTATTTCTGGTCGGCGGCGATCTTGTCGAGCAGCGTCTGGTCCTTCAGGCAGGCTTCGACCTGCTGCTGGGTGAGGCCGGCCTGCTTGCCGATCCGCGTCAAGGTCTCGGTGGTGTTCTTCATCACCCAGTCGCTCTGCTGGCGGAACAGCATGTCGGTGACGGCGAAGTATTTCGGCGCATCGCCATTGGCGATGCAGCGCGACAGCATCGAACCGGCCGCGGCTTTGATGTCGAGCGGGAACTCGCGGAAGATGTAACGCACCTTGCCGGTGTCGATGTATTCGGACTTGATCTTGGGGAACACCTGCTCATTGAAGGCCGCGCAGTGCGGACAGGTCATCGAGGCATATTCGGTGATGGTGACGGCGGCGTCCTTCGGGCCGAGCGCCATGTCGGGCAGCGACACGGGCTTTGCCACATCGCCGGCGGCCTGCGCCATGGCTTCAGGGATCATGGCGTCGGAGATGAACCGCAAGGGGGAGAACCCGGCGACCGCGGCAAGCCCGGTCAGCGACAGCATCGTGGTGAAGGCGCGGCGGGTGATGATCAAGGTCGGCTCCCGAATTGGCGTGGTCTTGCCCCAAGGTCCTTATCAAGGTTCCCGTTTGGGCGGCCTGTCGCTAGCTTGAAACGTGGTTTGAGGCAATGGCGGGCCGCAGGAACGGGTCCAGATTGGTCGCGAAATGAGGCTCAATTTCGCTTGATGGCGGCCCCGAGCCGCGCCAGTGCCGACTTGAGCTGTTCATCTTCGATGTCGCCCAGGCTCTCCTCCACCTTGGCCACCGATTTGGGGTCCGGGGGGCCGGGCCGCGCTGGCCGCCGGACGCGGGACAGGGGGGCCTGGCGGAAGGCGAGCTTGCCGACCGCGCTCCAGCCGAAGAAGCGGTTCACCCGCTCCAGGATCACATCCGCGGAATGCTGGATCTCCAGCGCCATCGGCCCCTCGACCCGCAGCACCAGCGTCGCCGGCTCCTGCGGCTGGCCCTCCACCGGCCGCGGCCATTGCATCTTGAGCGGCTCGGCATGGGCCGCGATCTCCGGCCCGGCAATCTGCGCCCACCGCGTCACCAGCTCGCGCGCGGCAAAGCCCTGCTTGGCATAGGCCTCGGCAAAGACGTCGTTGAGCAGCAGCGAGAGCGGCTTGGCGCTGATGGGGCCGGGTTTGTATATGCGGGCCATAGCTACGCCGCCGCGCGGGGCCGGATGGCCTTGAGGTCGCGATCGATCTCGCGGCGCCGCTGCATGAGATCGTAGTCCATCTGGAGGCCCAGAAAAAAGCCCTCCGACAGACCAAAATAGCGGGCGAGCCGCAGGTCCGTGTCGGCCGTGATATCACGCTTGCCCAAAACGATCTCGTTGATCCGGCGGGGCGGTACGCGAACCGCGCGCGCCAGCGCGTTCTGGCTGAGATCCATCGGCTTCAAAAACTCCTCCAGCAGGATTTCACCCGGATGGGGATTGCGGAGGAACCCGTTTCTAGCCGTGGTAGTCGACGATTTCGACATCTCTCGGTCCTCCTTCGTCCCAAACAAAACAGATCCGCCACTGGTCATTGATCCGGATCGAATGTTGACCTTGGCGGTCGGCCTTCAGGGCTTCGACCGGTTGCCCGGAGGACCCTGAGATCGACCAACACGCGTGCCTGATTCAAGCGCAGTTTTCGCAAAGCGACATTCTGAATGTCGGGCGGCAATTTTCGGCTTCGCCGCCCGGACCAGATCAACTCTGTCTCGGAGTTGGCGAAGCTCTGGATCATGTCCGTGTATAACGTAAGGCGTTATAGCGTGCAACGTTCTGGCTACGCTGGCCACAGACCGAATCCTCCTTTAGGAAAGGCGAATGCCTTCCACAACAGCGCTCAAGAGGGAAAGGAGTGCAGCGGCGAACACCTCGCCGGCTCGTCCCGGCTTGCTGCTCGCCTGGTACGACCGCCACCGCCGCCGATTGCCCTGGCGGGCCGGGCCCGGCGAGGCATCGGACCCTTACCGCGTGTGGCTGTCCGAGATCATGCTCCAGCAGACCACGGTGAAGGCCGTCGGCCCTTACTTCGAAAAATTTGTCGCGCGCTGGCCGGACGTCACTGCGCTGGGGCGGGCCTCGCAGGACGACGTGCTGCGGATGTGGGCCGGGCTCGGCTATTACTCCCGCGCGCGCAATCTCCATGCCTGCGCGGTCGCGGTGACGCGCGAGCATGGCGGCGTGTTTCCCGACACCGAGGAGGGGCTGCGCGCGCTGCCGGGCATCGGGCCTTACACCGCGGCTGCGATCGCCGCGATCGCCTTCGATCGCCGCACCATGCCGGTCGACGGCAATATCGAGCGCGTGGTGTCGCGCCTGTTCGCGGTGGAGGAGGAACTGCCGCAGGCCAAGCCGCTGATCCAGCAACTGGCGGCGACGCTCCTTGCCGACTCCCGCGTGGGCGGCGAGAAGTCTCGCGCGGGCGACGAGAAGTCTCGCGCCGGTGACAGCGCGCAGGCGCTGATGGATCTGGGCGCCTCGATCTGCACGCCGAAGAAGCCGGCCTGTTCGCTGTGTCCGCTCAACGAGGATTGCCTGGCGCGGGCACAGGGAAGGCAAGAGACGTTTCCGCGCAAGGCGCCGAAGAAGAGCGGGACGTTGCGGCGGGGCGCCGCCTTCGTGGTGACGCGCGGCGAGGAGCTGCTGGTCCGCAGCCGGCCCGAAAAGGGCCTGCTGGGGGGCATGACGGAAGTGCCGGGCTCGGACTGGCTCGCCGGTCAGGAGGACGCGACGGCGAAGCAGCAGGCGCCCGCGCTGAAGGGACTGTCGCGCTGGCAGCGCAGGGTGGGCGTCGTCAGCCACGTCTTCACGCATTTTCCGCTGGAACTGGTGGTCTATACCGCCAAGGCTGAAGCCCGCACGCGGGCACCCGCGGGCATGCGCTGGGTGCCGATCGCGACGCTGGCCGGGGAAGCACTGCCCAACGTCATGCGCAAGGTGATCGCGCACGGATTGGACCTCCCGCTGGCCGCTCCTCCTGACACCACGCTGGCAGCAGGGCCGCGTTAACAGGGGCGACACGGAGGCTCCCCAATGGTCAAGACCGCGCTCGACGACTTTCCCAGGCCGCCTTGTGCCGAGCTGCTGGGATGGCGCCTGCTCGATGCCCGTCCGGAGGAGGGCTGGATCAAGCTCGGCTTCGAGGGCAAGCCCGAATTCTGCAATCCGGCGGGCTTCATCCAGGGCGGCATGCTCTCGGCCATGCTCGACGACACCATGGGCCCGGCCGTGCTGGTGATGAGCGAGGGCCGGCTCTACACCACCACGATCAGCATGACCGTGAATTTCCTCAGCCCCGCCAAGCCCGGCCCGATCATCGCCGAGGCGACGGTGACGCAACTCGGCAAGACCATTGCCTTCGTCGAGGCCAGGCTGATGAGCGAGAATGGCACCGTGCTTGCCATCGCGACCGCGAGCGAACGGCTGCTGGAAGCGGCGCGGGTGGTTCGCTGACACAGGTGCGGTGGGCCTTCTTCATGCTGCTCGAATAGGAGGAAATGCCTTGCGTCAGCACGGAAGCGGATAGGGATCTACCCGCGCGTGCAATGGGAGGATTTGCTCGCGAGTTCCTTGCGCACGCAATGAGCGCACTGATCGTTGTCGACTCTAGCAGTGCGAGCATTGGACTTGCGCATATTGTCGCAGCGGAAAAAAGAAAACAGATGGAACCGCGCATCCGCAGGCGAATTGCGGCGTTCGACGTGTCATCGACGCTGACTTGCGGCAAAGTGACCAATTCATATTTTTTGCGGAAGCTTTGAATGTAGATGCCCCCGATAGAAATTTCACAAACTTGAACGGGATGATTGTCAAGCCGAGCTTTATTTCAGGCATTGAGGTGAGTCATGCCGCTTGCACTTATTGAGACCGGCAACTGCAACGTCGATCTTGAGTCGTCCCCGATTGAGCCATCCTGGATCATTGAAGGAAACCCGGAAGCGCGCTCGCACCTGCTGTCGACCAGCGCGTGCGGCACCGCCATGACCCTGATCTGGTCCTGCACCACGGGCAAGTTCAACTGGTACTACGATCTGGACGAGACGATCATGATCGTTGAAGGATCAACGGTGATCGAGAGCGATGGCATGCCACCGAAACGCTACGGTGTCGGCGATGTTGTCTTTTTCCGCGACGGTGCGCACGCCAAATGGCACATCGAAAACTATGTGAAAAAAGTCGCCTTCTTGCGCCAGACCAATCCCGTCGGGCTCGGTTACGCCATCCGTGCCATCAATAAGCTCAAGCGGATGTCGTCGACGCTGGGCGGCCGTCGCTCCGCGTAACTCGCGCCCGTCAACGGCATTGCGGAGTGTGGGGCAACGACCTAGGTGCTCGCGCGTCTCGCATGGGCGTGCCGCGGCACGATCGCCGGCTTGGCATTCAGCGCCTCCACCTGGAACCCCGCGACACGCTTGTAGTTGGCGGCGATGTCTTCCAGCTCCCCCTGCGACAGCACGTCGGTGACGACCTCGAAGCCGTCGGGCGCGCGCTCCTCGACGAGCTGCATCACCTGCTCGGGGCCGTTCTTGCGGTTGAGCAGGACGAGGTCGGTGGTCGCGGGCCTCCGCTCGGCTTCATAGGCGAGCAGCGCCGACGTCGTCGGGCCATGCGCCAGGATCTCACGGGTGAGCACGCGGGCATCGAGGATCGCCTGTGAGGCGCCGTTCGATCCGATCGGGTACATCGGATGCGCGGCATCGCCCATCAGCGTGACGCGGCCGAACGTCCATCGCGACACCGGATCGCGGTCGACCAGCGGATATTCATAGGCGTGCGGGCAGTTCCGGATCAGGCCGGGCACGTCGAGCCAGTCGAACTGCCAGCTCTCGAACCACGGCAAGAACTCCTCCAGCCGCGCGGTGCGGTTATAGTCCTCGCGCCGCCACTGATAGGTCGGCGGCATGTGGCGCTCGGCGACCCAGTTGATCAGATGGTTGCCCGCCGCATCCGGCACCTTGCTGATCGGATAGCAGACGAATTTCAGGATCTCGTGCCCGGCCATGATCATGGTGCGGCCGGTGAGGAATGCCTTTGCCGGCGTCACGCCGCGCCAGAGGATGCGGCCGTTCCAGATCGGCGGTCCTTGATCGGGATAGAGCTTTTCTCGTGCGGCGGAATGGATGCCGTCGGCGGCGATCATGATCGCGCCATCGTAAGTGCCTGCGGCCTTGCCGGTCGCCTTGTCGATGAAATCGGCGCGGACGCCATCAGCGGTTTCGCTCCAGCCGGTCAGATGGTGGCTGGTCAGGATGTTGTCGCGGCCGAGCCGCTCGATCGCGGTGTCGAGCAGGAGCTGCTGGAGCGTGCCGCGATGGATCGAGAATTGCGGCCATTTGTAGCCGGCCTCCAGCCCGCGCGGCTCGCTCCAGATCGGCTTGCCGTGCTTGGAGAAGTAGGCGAGCTCGCTTGTGCGCACGCCGCTGGCATCGAGCTTGTCCATCAGCCCGAGCTCGATCAGCTCGCGCACCGCATGCGGCAGCACGTTGATGCCGACGCCGAGCGGTTTCAGCTCCGCGACGCTCTCGAACACTTTTACGGGAACGCCGATTCCGTGCAGGCTGAGCGCAAGCGTCAACCCGCCGATGCCGCCACCGGCGATGAGTACGGTCATGACAAAACCCCTCCAATTGCGGGCGTCTTGGCACAGACGGGCGGATGTGGGCAACTGCGAAGAGGATGTCGTGCTATGGACCTCGGGGCCGACAGCCGTTAGTTTCCAATTTTCCCATGAGGTCCGACATGCTCAAGCTCTACTACGCCACCGGCACCTGCGCGCTCGCCACCTACATCACCCTGGAAGAGGCCGGCGCCGACTACGCGGCCGAGCGGCTGAGCTTCAAGGACAATCAGCAGAACAGCCCGGACTATCTCGCCATCAACCCGAAGGGCCGCGTGCCCGCGCTGGTGACCGACCGCGGCGTCCTCACCGAGACGCCGGCGATGCTGGCCTACATCGCGCAGACCTTTCCCAAGGCGAAGCTCGCGCCGCTCGACGATCCCTTCGACTTCGCCCAGCTGCAGTCGTTCAACTCCTATCTCTGCTCGACCGTGCACATCAACCATGCGCACAAGATGCGCGGCGCGCGCTGGGCGACACAGGAGAGCTCGTTCGCCGACATGAAGCAGATGGTCCCGAAGACCATGGGCGCCTGCTTCTCCCTGATCGAACAGAAGATGTTCAGGGGACCCTGGGTGATGGGCGATCAGTTCACGATCTGCGATCCCTATCTTTACACCCTGTCGACCTGGCTCGAAGGCGACAGCGTCGACATCAACGCCACGCCGAAGATCGCCGATCACTTCAAGCGGATGTCGGACCGGCCTGCGGTGCGCAAGGTGATGGACGCGCAGAAGGCGTAAACCCGGTGTCGTCCCGGGCAAGCGTAAGCGTGGCCACGAATTCCGCTGTCGTCCCGGCGAACGCCGGGACCCACCGCGGAATCTATCGACCGCGTTCGGTAGGAGTACCGAACGACGGGTCTTCGCCAAACTACACCCTGTGGTTATGGGTCCCGCGTTCGCCGGGACGACCCCGTGCTTGTTGAAGCTGCATCCTACCCAGCCTTCCGCTTCTCCAGCTCCCGTCCCGTCTCCAGCATCAGCCGCCGCAGCCAGATCGAGCCCGGGTCCATCTGCGCGCGAGTCGGATAGAACATGAACTGCTCGTCGATGCCGGGGTCGAGCGGTGGGGTCACCGCGACCAGGCCGAGCTGCTTCGACAGCGCAGCGATCAGCCGGCGCGGCACGAAGGCGACGAGGTCGGTGCGGGCGGCGACGTGCAGCGCTTCGAGATAGCCTGACACGACGAGGGTAATGTGCCGCTCGATGCCCTTGGCTCGCAGCCAGGTGTCGATCAGATCCTCGCTATTGCCGCGGATGATCACGCCGACATGGCGCGCGGCCAGGAACGTCTCGCGCCGCTTCAGCTTGGCCCCCACGGGATGGCCGCGCCGCACCGCCAGCGCGTCGCTGTCGGTGTAGAGCAGCTGGCGGTGAAAGCCCTTGAAGGCGTTGCCGATCGAGATCACGAGGTCGATGGTGCGGGCGAATTCGGCGTGGAAGATCGCAGGTCCCCGCCACGGCACGACGTCGACGCGGACGTTGGGCGCGGCCCGCGTCACCTTCTCCATCAAGGGCGGCATCAACAGCTCGACCGCGAGATCCGGCATCATCAGGCGGAATTGCCGCTCGCTTCGCGCGGCGTCGAATTCATCCGGCACGAACAGCCCGCGCACCTGATCGAGCGCCTGGGCCAGCGGTGCGCGCAGGGCCTGCGCCCGCGGCGTCAGCTCCATGCGCGCGCCGGTCCGCACCAGCAGCGGGTCGCCCAGGATGTCGCGCAGGCGCTGCAGGGCATGGCTCGCGGCCGGTTGCGACAGGCCGATCCGCAAGGCGGCGCGGCTGACGCTGGCCTCGCGCAGCAGCGCGTCGAGTGCGGTCAACAGGTTGAGGTCAAGCGAATTCAAATTCATCAGGTGAATAGATATCATATTCGCTATCGATTTGAAGAATGCTGATCGGCCGACGATGATCTCCGCGAGGCCACCACACGGAGATGCCGCCATGAGCACTGCTGCCAACAAGAAACTGATGCAGGATATTTTCGCCGCCGCCGCCAACCCCGATCCGGCCGCGCGCGACCGCGCCCTGTTCACCGCCAGCCTCGCCGACGACGCCAGATGGGTCGTGACCGGCCAGTATTCCTGGTCGCGCACCTTCTCGGGGAAGGAGGCGATCCTCAACGATCTACACGGCTATGTGCGCACCCGCCTGCGCGACCGGACGCGCACCGTTGCCCACCGCTTCATCGCCGATGGCGACATCGTCGTGGTCGAAGCCAAGGGCGACAACGTCACGCCGGAAGGCGTGCGCTACGACAACGATTACTGCCTGGTGTTTCGCCTGGAGGGCGGCAAGATCAAGGAGATCCGGGAATATTGCGACTCGATCCTGACCGAGAGGGCACTCGGCCCGTTTCCGCAAGCACCCGTGAGGGCTGCGAGCTGACCGGATTGAACGACGTCGCGTCCACCGACCGGCCCGGTCCGTCACGGCCGTCGATGGTCGTGCGGGCCTGGCGGACGCTGGTGGAGATCATGCGGGTCCGGCGGGAGCGGTCCCGGGCCCGGTGTCAGCTCGCTGCCATGACCGAACGGGAGCTGCAGGACTGCGGGATCTCCCGGTCGGAGATTGCGTACGAGCTGCATAAGCCCCGCCGGCAAAAATAGGATCGGAAGGGACGCGGCGCGTTGCCTCGGCTCCGCCGGAAGCGGTCGAGAACGCGCCTGGCAAAATGACGCAGGCGCGGCCTGACGAACGTCCATCGGGGCGCCCCATGCAGCGATCTGCATGCGCCTGCGGCCCTTGCGCCAAAACCTTGCGCAACTGCCGACAAAATCAGCAGGTTTTGTGCCGGCCTGTGCCCGCAGGCGCGAAGAATCAGAAGGTTCAATTAACGAGTGTCCCCCATTGTGTCGCGGTGCAGCGTGGGTCGCCGAGAAACGACTCGCGGCTGCCAGGGTGGCCGGTGACGATCGCCGGACGTTCGGCCGCTCGAATTCACATGCATCTGGGTGGACAGTGGGAATGCCGAAATTTCGTTTGCGGATCAGGGGACGCCTGTACGCAGGCTTCATGGCCTTGGTGGCGGTCGGTCTCGTGATGGCGGTGGTCGCCGTCTGGAATTTGCGGGCCGTGCAGGATCAGGTCGCAAAACTCTCGGCGTTCTCGGACAGCACGGCGAGGGTTCTGGAGATATCGACCCATCTCCAGGCGATCCAGCGGGCCAATCTGCGCTACATTTACGACGCCAGCGAACCTGCGATGAAGGAAGCTTCGGAACGGGAAACCGCGGCGACCGAGCTGTTGCAGGTCGGGGCGAAGGGGACGGCCTCCGAGGAGCGGCGCAAGCTCTACAACGATCTGATCGCCGACATCGCCAGGATGCGAAGCCTGCGTGACAATCTCGGGGACGCCGTCAACGAGGCGAGAACGGGCAAGGCGACGCTGCTGCCGAGCGGCGACGAGCTGACCGTCAAGATGGGCAAGCTGGTCGATGCGGCGCGCGCAGCCGTTGACGAAGACACCGCGGCCCTTGTTGCGGACCTCGAATCCAGGCTCCTTCTCGTCCAAATCGCAAACTGGCGTTTCCTTGCCCTGCGCGACACCAAGGGGCCCGCCAACTTCAGGACGAATGTGGACCGGGCAATGCAGCGGCTCACGGCGCTGGAAAAGAGCCCGCAGGCGACGGAATTGCGCATCACGCTCGCGCCGGTGAAGACCTCGCTCGGAATCTACAAATCCGCGTTCGAGACGACGTCGGCCGCGATGCTCCAGGCCGACGAGATCTACCACAAGAACCTCGCCCCGCTCATCGTCGAGAGCATCGGCAAGCTCAAGGTCGCGGAAACCACCCTGAAGAAGGATTACAAGGACTCGCGCACCACCGCCGAAGCCGTGATCGAGGGCACGACGTCGGTGCAGGCCATCGCGGGCGGCCTCGCCGTCCTGTTCGGACTGATCGTCGCCTTCCTGATCGCCCGCAGCATCGTGGGTCCCCTGACCTCGATGACGCGCGCGATGGGGCTGCTCGCCGGCGGCAATCTCGAGGTCGAGATTCCCGGCCGCGGCAAGGCCGACGAGATCGGCGACATGGCCAAGGCGATCGAGGTGTTCAAGAACAACATGGTCGACACCGAGCGCCTGCGCGCGGAGCAGGTGGAGGTCGAGGCGCGGCAGGCCGAGAGCCGCAAGGCCGACATGGTCCGGCTTGCAGACCAGTTCGAGCAGGCGGTCGGCGAGATCGTCGACACCGTGTCGTCGGCGTCGAACGAGTTAGAGGCCTCGGCCGGCACGTTGACCACGACCGCCTCGCGGGCCCAGGACCTGTCCACTGAGGTCGCCAGCGCCTCTCAAGAGGCCTCGGCCAACGTGCAGGCGGTTGCCTCCGCCACCGAAGAACTCTCCTCCTCTGTCAGCGAGATCGCCCGCCAGGTGCAGGAATCCGCCCGCATCGCCAGCGAGGCCGTCGGTCAGGCGAGCAGGACCAACGACCGGGTCGGCGAGCTTTCCAAGGCGGCCGCCCGCATCGGCGACGTGGTCGAACTGATCAGCACCATCGCCGGCCAGACCAATCTGCTGGCGCTGAACGCCACCATCGAGGCGGCGCGCGCGGGCGAGGCGGGACGCGGCTTTGCCGTGGTTGCCTCCGAGGTCAAGGCGCTGGCCGAGCAGACCGCGAAGGCCACCGGCGAGATCGGCCAGCAGATTTCCAACATCCAGGCCGCTACCGAGCAATCCGTCGGCGCCATCAAGGAGATCAGCGGCACCATCGAGCGGCTGTCGGAGATCTCGTCGACGGTCGCGGCTGCCGTGGAACAGCAGGGCGCGGCGACGCAGGAAATCTCCCGCAACGTCCAGCAGGCGGCCCACGGCACC
>NZ_LBKA01000020.1:21044-22861 GCF_028128955.1 Bradyrhizobium sp. CCBAU 11386 | reverse complement strand
CAGGTTCCTGAACTCGGTCCACGCCGCCTGAGTCCTGAAAGCAAAAGGCCACGCGCAAGCGCGTGGACCTGCGATGGTGGCGCCGGTGGATCCTTCAGCTCGATCGTGCGGGCAGCTGCTCGATGCTCGTATAAATTCGTCGATACGACTTTGCCGGGCAGGCGACTTGCACCGCATCCTGGCGCAAGCCGCGCCGGCGCGACTTGCACCGCATCCTGGCGCAAGCCGCGCCGGACAAGTTCGATTGCCACTTTCCTGTTCAGATGATTGCAGAGCTGGCAGCGCCTGCCATCGCCACGGCATCTTTCGTGCGATCCTCCGTAGTCGACGCGTGACAAATGCAGCATTGAATTAAGAAGTATTCTTCATGGTGTCGCAGTGCAGCGCGAATCTCCGAAAGGTGATTGCGGCTGGGCGGGGGGCCGCTACGACGTCGGGGAGTCGTTCGGTTACTCCATCTCTCTTGCTATGGATGGACGGTGAAGATGCCGAGCTTGCGTTTCAGAATTCGGGGGCGTCTCTACGCCGGATTTTCGGTTCTCGTTGTCGTTGGTTTGATCATGGCCGCGGTCGCGATCTGGAATTTGTGGGCGGTCCAGGGCCAGATGGCGCGGCTATCCGCACTCTCGGACAACACGGCCCGCGTTCAGGAAATCTCGATCAACCTCCAGGCGCTGCGGCGCGCCAATCTTCGCTACATCTATGACGCCAACGAGCCGGACTTCAAGGAGGCTGCGGAGCGGGAGGTGGCGACGGTGGAGCTGTTGAAGGTCGCGGCCAAGTCAACGGTCTCCGAGGAGCGGCTCAAGATCTACAATGGCCTGATCGGTGACGTCGAAAAGATGAAGTCGCTGCGGGAGCGCATAGGCGCTGCCGTCAACGAGACGGCGAAAGGCAAGGCTGTTCTGCTCACCGGCGGCGATGAGCTGACCGCCAATACCGGCAAGCTCGTCGACGCCGCGCGTGCAACCGGCGATACCAGCGTGACCGCCCCCGTCACCGATCTCGAATCCAAGATCCTGCTGGTTCGTGTCGCAAACTGGCGCTTCCTCGCGGTCCGGGACACAAAGGGGCCGGCCACCTTCAGGACCAATGTCGACCGGGCGCAGCAAGCGCTCAAGTCACTGGCGGAAGCCGGTCTGCCGGATGAGGTCAAGGCCACGTTCGGGCCGATCAAGAGCTCGCTTTCGACCTACAGGGCGGCCTTCGAGACGACCTCCGCCGCAATCCTCCAGGCCGATGAAATCTACCGCAACAATATCGCCCCCCTGATCGGCGAAAGCGTCGACAAGCTCAAGGTGGCGGAGACCGGATTGAAGGCCGACTACCAGAAGTCGCGCGCGGCCGCCGATGGCGTCATTGCCAATACGACCTGGATTCAGGAAGTCGCCGGCGGCCTTGCGATTCTGTTCGGCGGCCTCGTCGCCTTCCTGATCGCGCGCAGTATCGTCGGACCGCTGACCACGATGACCCGGGCGATGGGAGCTCTCGCCGGTGGCGATCTCAAGGTCGAGATCCCGGGCCGCGGCAATCGCGACGAGATCGGCGACATGGCCAAGGCGATCCAGGTGTTCAAGGAAAGCATGGTCGAGACCGAGCGCCTGCGCCACGAGCAGGTCGAGGTCGAGGCGCGGCAGGCGGAGAGCCGCAAGGCCGACATGAGAAATCTGGCCAACCAGTTCGAACGTGCGGTCGGCGAGATCGTCGACACCGTATCGTCGGCGTCGAACGAGTTAGAGGCCTCGGCCGGCACGTTGACCACGACCGCCTCGCGGGCCCAGGATCTGTCCACCGAAGTGTCGTCCGCATCGCAGGAA
>NZ_LBKA01000020.1:0-20568 GCF_028128955.1 Bradyrhizobium sp. CCBAU 11386 | reverse complement strand
GCAGACCGCGAAGGCCACCGGCGAGATCGGCCAGCAGATTTCCAACATCCAGGCCGCTACCGAGCAATCCGTCGGCGCCATCAGGGAAATCAGCGGCACCATTGAGCGGCTGTCGGA
This sequence comes from Bradyrhizobium sp. CCBAU 11386, assembly GCF_028128955.1. Lineage (NCBI taxonomy): Bacteria > Pseudomonadati > Pseudomonadota > Alphaproteobacteria > Hyphomicrobiales > Nitrobacteraceae > Bradyrhizobium > Bradyrhizobium sp. CCBAU 11386. The sequence goes on along the minus strand of NZ_LBKA01000020.1, from coordinate 20,451 downwards.
GATCTCCTCGACGGTCGCGGCTGCCGTGGAACAGCAGGGCGCGGCGACGCAGGAAATCTCGCGCAACGTCCAGCAGGCGGCCCACGGCACTCAGCGCGTCTCGACCAATATCGGCGACGTGCAGCGCGGTGCCTCCGAAACCGGTTCGGCCTCCTCGCAGGTGCTCTCCGCGGCGCGCTCGCTGTCGGCCGACAGCAACCGGCTGAAGCAGGAGGTCGCAAGGTTCCTGAACTCGGTCCACGCCGCCTGAGTCCTGAAAGCAAAAGGCCACGCGCAAGCGCGTGGCCTTGAGTGGGCGGCGTAACGCGATCAGGCGACCTTGGTCGTCATGTGCTTGAACATGTTGCTTCTCGCCTCGTCGTCCATCTCGGCCTTGAAGGTGAACTTGTCCTTCAACGCGAGCGCGCGCACAGCCGCAGGGCGCGCCGAGATCTCGTCCACCAGCCGCTTCACGTTCGGGTATCGTGCAAAGGCGTCGTCGCCGAGCTTGAACGGTACCATTCGCGCCCAGCCCCACAGCGCCATGTCGACGATCGAATAGCTGTCGCCGACCATGTAGCGGCGGTCTTTGAGGTGGCCGTCGAGAATCTTGTAGTGGCGATCGGTCTCGTACTGATAGCGGTTATGGGCGTAGTCGTGGTTCTGGTCCTTCGGCGCAAAATGCTTGAAGTGCACGGCCTGGCCCGAATACGGGCCGACGCCGGTGGCGATGAACATCAGCCATGACAGCGTCTCGCCGCGCAACGAGGCGGCGGGGAGGAATTTTCCGGTCTTCTCGGCGAGATAGAGCAGGATGGCGTTCGAGTCGAACACGATCGTGCCGCCGTCGTCGATCGCCGGCACCTTGCCGTTCGGATTGATCTTGAGGAATTCAGGCGTGAACTGCTCGCCCTTGCGCGTGTCGATCTTCACCGGCTCGAAGGGCAGGCCGGACTCTTCGAGATAAAGCGCGACCTTGGTCGGGTTCGGCGAACCGTTGAAATAGAATTTGAGCATCACACATCTCCCCAGTGTTTCTTGCCGAGAGCGAACGCAGCATCATTGCCGCGGGGCCGGCCTCTCTTGCCTGAAGCTCGTCGGGGAGGGCAACCGGCGAGTTTGCCGGGCGGTACCTGCGCGCCGCGCAGATCAGCCGGCGTAACAAAGGCCGATCGCCGCCGTAATAATCATCGCGGCGCCGACGGCTTCCAGCCGCAGCCCGAGCCGCGCGGCAAGATGCATGTCGGAGGCCCGCGCCGATCGCTCCGATCCCCGCGAATAGCCATGCACGATGACGTCGTGATTGAAATTGTCATGCGCCTCGTTGCTGCTGGCGAGCCCGACGCAGACCACGAGCACGCCGAACAGGGCGAGGCCGAAAAATCCCAGCAGCGCGATCAGGAACATCGGAAACATGCCGACCAGGAAGATCGGCAGGAGCGGCACCAGCAGCAAGGTCTCGGACTGTCGTCGCATGGGAGCCAACCGGTCAGGACGGGGCTGATCGGACGAATCTAGTCCTGGCGGCGGCGGCTTTCAACCACTGCCGCCGTCATTCCGGGGCGCGCCACTGGGCGCGAGCCCGGAATCCATTGGGCGGCATGTGCTGTGGTTCGATGGATTCCGGGCTCGCGCTTCGCGCGCCCCGGAATGACGGAGAAAACTACTCCGCCGCCATCCCGGCGCGGATTTCGGCGCGCAGCTCGTCGATCAGCTTGAGACCCTTTTTGGTCTCGACGTGCCAGAAGGTCCAGCCGTTGCAAGCTTGCGCGCCCTGCGCCACGGCGCCGATGCGGTGGATCGAGCCGACCTTGTCGCCCAGCATGATGGCGCCGTCGGCGCGAACCAGTGCGCCGAGCTTCTTCTTGGCGTCGAACAGCTTCGTGCCGGGCATGATCATGCCGCGCTCGATCAGTTCGGAGAACGCGACCCGCGGCGCCTCGCGCGCGGTCATGAACGGGGCGAGGCTATCCTGAGGCAGCGGCTCGACTGCGGCGATGCGCGCTTCCGCCGCCTTGGCGTAAGTCTTGTCGCGCTCGAAGCCGATATAGGAACGGCCGAGGCGCTTGGCGACGGCGCCGGTGGTGCCGGTGCCGTTGAAGGGGTCGATCACGAGATCGCCGGGTTTTGACGACGACAGCAGCACGCGCGCGAGCAGGCCTTCCGGCTTCTGCGTCGGGTGCACTTTCTTGCCGTCGGCGCCCTTGAGGCGCTCCTCGCCGGTGCAGAGCGGGATCAGCCAGTCGGAACGCGCCTGCACGTCCTCGTTCGCGGCCTTCAGCGCTTCGTAGTTGAAGGTGTAGCCCTTGGCCTTCTCGTCGCGCGCGGCCCAGATCATGGTCTCGTGCGCGTTGGTGAAGCGGCGGCCGCGGAAGTTCGGCATCGGGTTGGTCTTGCGCCAGACGATGTCGTTCAGGAGCCAGAAGCCGAGGTCCTGCATGATCGCGCCGACGCGGAAGATGTTGTGATAGGAGCCGATCACCCAGATCGTCGCCGACGGCTTCATCGCGCGGCGGGCGGCAAGCAGCCAGGCGCGGGTGAAATCGTCATAGGCGGAGAATGAATCGAACTTGTCCCAGTCGTCGTTGACGGCATCGACATGGGATTCGTCGGGGCGCTTGAGATCGCCCTTGAGCTGGAGATTGTACGGCGGATCTGCGAACACCAGATCGACCGAACCAGCCTGAAGCTTCGACATCTCGGCGACGCAATCACCGAGGATGATGCGATGCGACGAGGACTCAAAGTTTGTGCGGGGCGCCCTTGCAGACGCCCCGCGACGCGACACTACCATGACTCAAGAACTCTGACTCAGGCGACGCTGTCGGCGACGCGGGACCAAACAACCGACTGACCGTTACATTGAAGGCGCAAAGTAAAAATCGACTTAACCCGCCGCTTTTGTGAGCAGGCATCGCATCGCGGATTGTGCGTGGCACGGTGCGCGCATTCGCCGTGATTTACAGTGTATTTCGCGTTTCTTCGCGTTGCGGGAGCAGTCAAGGCTCGAAAAAGACTCCAAATTTCTCTCGGAAAAAATTGCACGACCCCCGGAAAAAATTGCTGGCTTCGGCACGCTGTCGCACTAGGCAATAATTGCCGAGCGGGATATTGATTAACGCAATGGAAATTTTACGTGTGTGGCGCGTTGAGCTTTCGCGCTTCTGCGCCCAAAACGCCCATGTGATGCCAAGGACTGAGGGAAGCCACCATGCGCTACGATGATTTCCGCCGCAGCGACGACATCGAGGATCGTCGCGACGATGGTGGTGGCGGCGGTGGAGGAGGCGGGTTCGGCCTGCCCATGGGCGGCGGCGGGCTCGGCATCGGCACCATCATCGTCCTCGGCCTGATCGGCTATGCCTTCGGCATCGATCCGCGCATCCTGATCGGCGGCGCCGAGATCCTCACCGGCGGCGGCCAGGCGCCGAGCTACCAGACCGATCGCCAGTCGACGTCGGCCAAGCGCGGCGCGCCGACCGACGAGATGGGCAGCATGATCTCCGGCATCCTCGGCGAGATCGACGACCGCTGGAGCGAGATCTTCCAGGCCAGCGGCCAGTCCTACACCGGTCCGAAGATCGTGCTGTTCCGCAACGCCACCAACGGCGGCCGCTGCGGCATGGCGCAGTCGGCGATGGGCCCGTTCTACTGTCCGCCGGATCGCACCATCTTCCTCGACACCGCGTTCTTCCGCGAGGTCGAGACGCGCTTCCGCGGCTGCTCCGGCAAGTCGGCTTGCAATTTCACCACCGCCTACATCATCGCGCATGAAGCCGGCCACCACATCCAGAACCTGCTCGGCATCATTCCGCGCGTGACGCGGCTTCAGCAGCAGGCCGGCAGCAAGGCCGAGGCCAACGCGCTCCAGGTGAAGGTGGAGTTGCAGGCGGACTGCCTGTCCGGCGTCTGGGTCAACCGCGAGGCGAAGAAGCGCCCGAACTTCCTGGAAGCCGGCGACATCGACGCCGCGCTGACCACGGCCACCGCGATCGGCGACGACACGCTGCAGCGCCAGTCCACGGGACGCGTCGTGCCCGATTCCTTTACCCACGGCTCGGCCGCGCAGCGCAAGCAATGGTTCATGACCGGCTACCAGCAGGGCACGGTGCAGGCCTGCAACACGTTCGGCGGCGGTGCGTAGTAACGACGATCTCGTGCCCCGGACGCAGCGCAGCACGAACTATGATGCGCAATTGCGCATCCGGGAATGCAGTAGTAGTGGCGTCATCCTGAGGTGCTCGCCTCTTCGGCGAGCCTCGAAGGATGGCGAGCCTCCGGCCCATCCTTCGAGGCGCGCAAGAGCGCGCACCTCCCGAGCGAACGCAAATGCGTTCGTCCGGGGATGACGGCGGTGGCTGAGGAAACAGGAGTGAAGTCGTGGCCTCCATCGACGAAGCAAAACAGTTCATCCCGCTCAACATCGCGGTGCTGACCGTCTCCGACACGCGCGCGCTCGCCGACGACAAGTCCGGCCAGACGCTCGCCGATCGCCTCACCGGCGCCGGCCATCATCTTGCGGCGCGCGAGATCGTCACCGACGACGTCGAGGCGATCCGCGCCGTCATCCGCCGCTGGATTGCGGATGCCGGCGTCGACGTCGTCATCACCACCGGCGGCACCGGCTTCACCGGGCGCGACGTCACGCCGGAGGCGATCGAGCCCTTGTTCGAGAAGCGCATGGACGGTTTCTCGATCGCATTCCACATGCTGAGCCACGCCAAGATCGGCACCTCGACGATCCAGAGCCGCGCCACCGCAGGCGTTGCCGGGGCGACCTACATCTTCTGCCTGCCCGGCTCTCCCGGCGCCTGCCGCGACGGCTGGGACGGCATCCTCGCCGCCCAGCTCGACTACCGCACGCGCCCCTGCAATTTCGTCGAGATCATGCCGCGCCTCGACGAGCATCTGCGCCGGCCGAAGGCGCAGGGCGCGACGGCGTAGCTTTATCTTTCTTCTCCCCTCATGTCCGCCGAAGCCTTGGCGAAGGCGGATGCGGGAGAGGTGGCATAGGCGGCCTTAGCCGCCGTTCTCGAGAACGCCGAAGCAAAGCTTCGGCTATGGCGCCGGATGAGGGGTATCTATCGGCGCCCACAGAAGCAAATGAGTGCGCTGAGAGAAACCCCTCACCCAAATGAGCCCGCGTCCACCAGCGTTGCTGCCCTCTCGCCGTGCGAGATCATCACAGATCCCGCTCCCATGTCTCGCCAACAAGATCCTGCCCAAAGCTGTGATGCGGCTCGGTGGCGACGAGCTTGAAGCCTGCATTTTGATAGATGCCGCGCGCGGCGAGCAGGATGCTCTGCGTCCACAGCGTCATCTTGCTGTAACCCCTCTCGCGTGCGCCCTGGATGCACTGCTCGACCAGTGCGCGGCCGACACCGAGCCCGCGCGCTTTCTTCTCCACCAGCAACAGGCGAAGCTTGGCGATCTCGTTCGTGGCCTTGACCAGAAAGATCGAGCCGATCGGCTCTCCACCGGCTTCCGCGATCCAGCAATGTTCGCGCGCGGCGTCATAGGTCTTGATGAACTGCGCGCAGATCTCGGCGACCAGCGCCTCGTAGCTGATATCCCAGTTGTATTCGGCGGCATAGGCGGCGGCTTGCCTGGAGATGACCCAGCCCATGTCGCCGACGCGATGGCTGCGCAGCATGAAAGCCGCGGGCTGGCTGCGACGTTGATCCAGCACAGCCTCGATGGTCGCCATGGCCTGCGTGAGCCGGGTTGCATCACTGGGCGAAAGCCGAGCCAGCATTGCGGCGACCTCGTTTTGCGAGCTCAGGTTCAGCTTGGCGAAGGTCTGGCGGCCCTTGGCGGTGAGGCTGAGCTGGTATTGCCTGCGATCCGCGGGCAGGGGCCTTCGCGTGATCAGCCCCTTTTCGTCGAAACTTTGGACGATGCGGCTGAGATAGCCGGGGTCGAGACCAAGCTCGATTCCGATCTCTTTCGCCGCCAGATCGTCGCGGTGCGCGAGTTCATAGAGCACCCGGGCCTCGCTGAGCGAAAACGGGCTTCTTCCAAGGTGCTGGTCGAGCACGCCGAGCTTGCGGGTATAGAAGCGGTTGAAGGCGCGGACCGCCGCGATGTGGTCGTCTGTTCCGTCAAATGGCATGGGCCACCTCGATACTTGCCATTGTCAATTAGTTATTTGACGTTGGCAAGTATTTGGTGACGTCAACCGACCATGACGATCCGGCTGCGCAGCATGGTCCGGGACGAGCGGCCGAGCCGCCGGAGCAGCCGCGCCTCGGAGCGGCGGGCCTGGGGCGGGTAGCCGCCGATCCGGTCGTAATGGTCGCGCGCGATCAAAAGTCCCTGATCGCCGAGCGGGCCGACCAGCTTGCGGGCCACGGCGCGGAGCATGTCGCGGAATCCGGTGTCGGTGTAGGGCGAGCGGGCGTAGCGGAACACCGCCGCCCGGTCCCGGCCGCTGCTCGCGACGGCCTGGATGAACTGGGTGGTCTCCTCGATCCAGCCGGTTTCCAGCACGGCGCCTGCGGGCAGGAACATCAGCCAGGGCGAGCGGGCCTGGAGCGCGCCGGCGGCGAGCGCCGCGCCCTGAGAGGATCCCTCGTAGCCGATGAAACGGCAGCCGGCGACGTCGGCCACGCGCTCGATGACGCCGTTGCGGGTGCCGTCGACCAGGAGCACTTCGCGGATGATGCCCGCGGCGGCACCGGGGACCAGCGCGGCCAGAGTTGCAACCGCCGTCTGCTCGACGCCCTCGGTCGGAATGATGACGCTCAGCATGATTGAGGCTTCGATGTCCGCACTTCGGGAGAAGCGTAACTTGTTATGATGTTGTCATAAACACGCGGCATTGCCGAGTGCAACTTTTCGGCGGGGCTTCGCTGTTCGATGGTAAACTGCCAGCGCCATCGGATCCAAAGATGTTCCGCGCGAGATGGCAAAATTGCCGAATATTTCGGCGCAACTTCGCCTTGACCGTATTAACCCGGAGTTTCGTACCGATATTGGGCGCCGCACAGGCGGATCGCAATCCTGCAAGAGGCGGATGCGAGCGGGACGACGTCCGGGAACGGGAAAAGCAGGCAATCCATGGTGCTGAAGAGAGCTTCGCATGACCGCCGATCAACTTGCCGTTAGCGCGCCGTCAACATCTCCCCGGCCGGCCGCCGCGCCGACCTTGCGGATCCGGGCGCTGATGCTGGGCGACCGCATCAATGCCTCGGGCCTCGAGCTCGGCGCGCTGGTATCGTCGACGCCGGCCGCCTTCCGCGTCCATGCCGGCCTTGCCGTGATCTTCCGCTACGGTGTCGTGGTGTTGATCGGCCTGTTGCCTTCGGAGGAGAAGGTGCTGATCGACGGCCTGAAGCCGCGTGTGATCGGCGAGTTCAGCCCCTATGAGGAGGAGACCGCGCAGGCGCAGCTCTGCAACGACGAGAACGCCGAGGTGATCCAGCCGGGCGGGCCAATTTGCCTCGCCAAATTCTCCGACGACCGGTTGCTTCTGGTCGCCGACGCGCTCGCCAAGAGCACGTCGCTGGCACGCGACGAACGGCGTGTCGCGGCGGTGTTCGACGTCATCGAGCCGTTCGCGCGCGAGCTCGCCGAGCGCGGCCGCACGCCGCGCCGGCGCAGGGCCATTCTGCAACTGATCGGCAACGCGCTGCTGGTGCAGCAACGCGTCGCCGGCCGCGTCGCCGTTGCCGAGAAGCCCGACGTGCTCTGGGAGAAGCCCGAGCTCGACCGCCTCTATGCCCGCCTCGAAGACGAGTACGAATTGAAGGAGCGTCTGGACACGCTCGAGCGCAAGCTCACCGCCGTATCCGAGACCGCCAACGCGCTGGCCGACATCATCGACACCCAGCGCTCGCTCCGCCTCGAGATCGCCGTGGTGGTGCTGATCCTGATCGAGGTCGCGATCGGGTGTTTCCAGATCTTCGCCGGCATTCACTGAGCCGCGGCGGCGCGTGCCGGCGGATCGAGGTCCCCGGCCTGCGATTGCCATTTCGCGATCTCGGCGAGTTCGGCGTCGGGGCGCGTCTCCACCGTCCGGCAGCGCCCGAGATAAAGTTGGCCCGCATCGCCCTCGATCGTGATCCAGTCGCCCTCCGACAATGTCGCGTCGGCAAGCCGGGCCTGCTTCGCAACAGGATCGATCTTCAGCGCGTGACAGCCGACCACGCAGGGCTTGCCCATCTGCCGCGCCACCAGCGCCGCATGCGAGGTACGCGCGCCGACCGCCGTGACGATGCCGGCCGCCACCGCAAAGCCCGCGACGTCCGCGGTGCTGGTATCGGGACGCAGCAGGATGACCGGATCGCCCGCGGCCGACAGCCGCTGGGCGCTTTCGGCGTCGAAGACCGCGCGGCCGACGCCGATGCCCCCGGACGCGCCGATGCCGAGCGCCGCCGGCTCGCCCGCGGAGACGAGTGCGGTCGCGGCGAGCGAGGCGAGGTCGATCCCGGCGATCCGCTCCAGTGCCTCGTCCTGCGTGATCAGCCCTTCATGCACGAGGTCGATCGCGATCCTGACCGCCGCACGCGGCGTTCGCTTGGCCGCGCGCGTCTGGAGGATCCACAGCCTGCCATCCTCGACGGTGAACTCGACGTCCTGCACGTCGCGAAATTCACGCTCGAGCCGCTTCAGGATATCGCCAAGCTCGGCTTCGGTCCGCGGCAGTGCGCGCACGATCGCATCCTCGGCGTCGGGGGTGCGGCGCCCGGACACGACGTCCTCGCCCTGCGCATCGAGCACGAGATCGATCATCGGGCGCGGTGCGCCGGTCGAAGGATCGCGCGAGAAAGCCACGCCGGCACCCGATGCCAGCCCGCCATTGCCGAACACCATCGCCTGCACCGTGACGGCGGTGCCCTGGAGCCCTTCGAGTTGCTGGAGTTTCCGATAGGTCTTCGCCCGCTCGCTCGTCCAGGACCGGTAGACGGCTTGCGCCGCCGCCTCGAGCTGCGCGGCCGCATCCTCGAGCCAGCCATCGGCGTGATCCTCGACCAGCGCCTGTTCGTCGCCGGCAAGCCGCTCCAGCGCTTCGCTGTCGAGCGCGCGATCGTTCTCGGCACCTTCGGCTTCGACCAGTTCCGAGATGCGGGCCGCGAATGCGGCGGCATCCAGCCCGAGCACCGTCTCGCCAAAACTCTCCAGGAAGCGCCGCCGGCAGTCCCAGGCGAGCCGCGGCCGGCCGGTCGCACGGATCAGGCCGTGCACGGCATCCGACGTGCAGCCGACATTGAGGACGGTGTCGAGCATGCCCGGCATCGATCGGGCGGCACCCGAGCGCACCGAGACCAGCAGCGGCAGCCGCCGGTCGCCGAAGCGCCTTCCGGTCGCGCTCTCCAGGAAGGCAATTCCTTCCTTGAGCCCGTCGCTCAGATGACGCTCCGCATGCGCGTGCCCTGCGATGATGTCGGCGCAGAGTTTGACCGGCAGCACGAAGGCCGGCGGCACCGGCAGGCCCAGCGCCGCCATCCGGGCGAGGTTGGCGGCCTTGGCGCCGATCTCCTCGGCGGGATGCAGTTCGGTCGCCTCGGCGCCGATACGCACGATATGCATGGTGGCTTCCCCTAGGCTGCGAGATCGATCATGATGTGCCGGCGCAACAGATGTCCGAAGCCGGCAAATCGGTCGGTGGCGCGCTCGATGGCGCGGGCAAGCTCGAGCACCGAGAGCGAGGTCGCGACGTCGAAGCCGCCGCCGAAGACCAGCGCGGTCGTCGCACGCTCGTGGCCGTCCGCGGCATGTTCGGCATCGATCAGGCGGGTCACGGCGGACAGCGCATCCTCGGAATCCGCGCGCCGCCCTTCCGGCACGTCGGTGGCCGCGGCGACGCCGCTGGCCGCGACCTCGGTCGCGGTCATCGCCACCGCACAGAGTTCGGCCAGCGCGGCCAGCAGCGACGGATCAGTCCGCTCCGGCATCACCGAGGCGATGAAGGCTGCCTGCTCCAGTTCGTCGACGGCCTCTTCGGCGCGATCAATCAATTGGGCGATCGTTGGTCGGGCATTGAGCCGGTCGACCTCCTTGCGCGTCTCCAGCGCGATGCGATCGGCCTTCTGCTCGATCGCGCCGCAGCGTTCCGCCAGCAGCTTGCGGTCGGCCGGCTGGCCGGCCCGAAGCGCTGCAAGATGGCGAGAGATCGCCGCGACGAGATCATGGGCAAGCCCGATCTGGCGTAGCACCGCGGCGAGCAGGGTGCCGTCGACGCGCTCCAGATGCCGCACCAGGTCGGCTTCGATCTGGTCGCGGACCGTCCTGACGGAGCGACCTGCGAGCAGCGCCTCGGTGGAGGCGCGCAGTGCCGCCTTCAGGAAATCGATCGCGGCGGCGCGGCCGAGCGCCTGGTCGAGCCGCTCGCCGAAGCCGATGCGCGCGGGGGCCGCGTTGCGCACCGCCGACCCCAGGAGCTCGTTGCCGCCGAGTTCGAGAAAGCCGCGATGGCCGATCCGCGCTCGCGCCGCCCATTCGAGGATTCGCGTGGCGTCATCCTTGGCAACCCAGGTCCGCAGCAGCTTGCGCGCCTTGTTCCAGTCGATCAGGAACACCAGCGCGGCGCCCACGGCTGCGAGGAATTCGTTGCGATCCGCGGCGTGACCCGGCTGATACTGGCCGGTGACGAGATAGAATGAATTGTCTTCGCCAAGGCCCGCGGCGGTGTGACGGTCGAGCCCGCTCCAGCTCGCCTCGAACTTGTCGAACAGCGAGATGAAGAATTTTGCCCGCGCCAGGTGCACGTCGGTGTAGGTGACGGTGACCGCGTTCTTCTTGACCGCGATCACCACGACATGGGCGTCCGTGGTGCCGATGTCGTTCTGGATCAGCAGCCGGCCGCCCGAGCGGGTCGCCATGGTATCGAGGCCGGGGTGGTTGAACTTCAGCCTGCGCGTCTGGTTCAGGCCCTTCATGAAGGCCTCCACCGCGCCGCGATCTTCGCCATGCAGGCCGAACACATGGGCACCGTCGAGCGTTTCCTCCGAACAGTTCGCCGCAAGCCTGTTCAGCGCCTTGTGCAGATCCATCACCAGCCGATGGAGGCTGTCGCCGGCCGCCTCGGCAACGCCGGTCAGACGGGCAATGCGTGCGAGATCGATTTCGTTGGTGGCATCGAGCAGGCCCGCGCTTCGGACGGCCGCCAGCCGCGCGTTCGCCTTGTCGCCGTCTGGCGGTGCGCCGGCGCCGACGGCGCGGATCATGGCCGCGGCGTCGTCCTGGATCTCCTTCATCAGCTTGGCGAGGTTCGGCGCCGCGAGCCGGGACGGTCCGACCAGATGGGCGCCGCCGATCAGCGTTGCGATCGCGGCCGGTGCAATGCCGGCGGCGTGACTCTCGACCGCAAGCTCGCTGGCAGGACGATCGGGGTCTTGCGCATGCCGAGCCGCCGCCTGGAGCGCGCTCATCCGCACCTTGATGCGGTCATTGGCGGCAAGCCCTTCCGCCACCAGCGCGGGCAACAGGATGTCGCCCTGTCCGAGTTCTTCGATGATCTGGGTTTTCATGGTCTGTCCGCACAACGGTTGATGCCGTCCTTATGCCGCGAAGTTGCGACGGCCTCATTGCGTCAGATCATTCATAAAACCGTCACGCAGCGTGTCGTTCGCGCAGCAGCGCGGCGCAATGGCGCGCGATCGTGATCTCTTCGTTGGTGGGAATGATGAAAATATCCACCGCACTGTCGGCGCTGCCGATCCGTTCGCGCGCTGCGGCGTTGGCCGCTGCATCGATGCGCACGCCGAGCCAGGCGAGGCGCTCGCCGATCGCGCTGCGGATCTCGCTGGCATGCTCGCCGATGCCGCCGGTGAAGACCAGGCAGTCCAGCCCCTGAAGCGTCGTCGCCATCATCGCGATTTCCTGCGCCGCCCGGAAGACGAAGAGATCAACCGCCTCCCGCGCAGCAGCCTCGTGGCTTGCGAGCAGCGTGCGCATGTCTGCGGAGAGGCCGGAAACGCCGAGCAGGCCTGACTCGTGATAGAGCAGGTGCTGGACATCCTCGACCGACATTCCCTCGTGCTGTTGCAGATAGAGCAGCACGCCGGGGTCGATCGTGCCGCTTCGCGTGCCCATCACGAGGCCGTCGAGCGGCGTCAGTCCCATCGTGGTGTCGACGCTGCGGCCGTTGCGGAGTGCGCAGAGGCTTGCGCCATTGCCGAGATGCGCGATGACGGTGCGTCTCGCGACGAGCTGCGGCGCGATTCCCGCGAGACGGCCCGCGACATATTCGAACGACAGCCCGTGAAAGCCGTAGCGCCGGACGCCGCGCTCCTCGAAGCGCCTCGGAATCGCAAAGCGGCTCGCAGGCGGTGCAATCCCGTGATGGAAGGCGGTGTCGAAGCAGGCGATCTGTGTCAGCGCGGGACGGATCGCGGACAGGGTGCGGACCGGCGCGAGGCAGCGCGGCTGGTGCAGCGGGGCCAGCGGCGTCAGCGCCTCCAGCTTCGTGGTGACATCGTCCGTCAATTCGACCGGGCCTGAATGATCCGGCCCGCCGTGGACAATGCGGTGGCCGGCCGCGCGCAAGCTGTCTTGTCCGAACCGGTCGTCGATGAAGGCGAGCACGTCGGCGAACAGATGACCGCCGTCGGCATCGGTCTCGTCCTGCCGCTTCTCGAACAGATCTTCGCCCGCAGGGCCCTTCACGACGAGCTGGGGCTTGGCCTCGTGCTCGTCGAGCAGGCCCTTGCAGAGCAGCGCAGGCTCGGCCGCCGAGATATCGAACAGGCCGAACTTGATGCTCGACGAGCCCGAGTTGAGGACGAGAACCGCCTCTGGCGCCGGCATGGCGTCAGCCCGGCTTGCCCGGCCAGACCCAGTCGCGGATCTCGGGCATGTCCTCGCCGTGCTCGCGCACGTAACGTGAGTGTTCGATCAGCTTGTCGCGGAGCTGCTGCTTCGCCTGCGCGGCCCTGGTCGCAAGACCCGGCACGCGTTCGATCGCCTCGATCGCGAGGTGGTAGCGGTCGAGCTCGTTGAGCACGACCATGTCGAACGGCGTCGTCGTGGTGCCTTCCTCGGCGAAGCCGCGCACATGCAGGCCGGCATGGTTGGTGCGGTTATAGGTCAGCCGGTGGATCAGATGGGGATAGCCGTGATAGGCGAAGATCACCGGCTTGTCGCGCGTGAACAGGCCGTCGAAGTCGCAATCGGACAGGCCGTGCGGGTGCTGATCCTGCGGCTGCAGCGTCATCAGGTCGACGACGTTGACGACGCGGATCTTCAGATCCGGCAGCGCCTTGCGCAGGAGGTCGACGGCGGCAAGCGTCTCCAATGTCGGCACGTCGCCGGCACAGGCCATCACCACATCGGGCTCGCCGCCCGCGTCTTCCGTGCCCGCCCAGGTCCAGATGCCGATGCCGGCGTCGCAATGCGTGGCGGCGTCCTGCATCGACAGCCATTGCGGCGCCGGCTGCTTGCCGGCGACGATCACGTTGATGCGGTTGTACGTCCGCAGGCAATGGTCGGCGATCCACAGCAGCGTGTTGGCATCGGGCGGGAAGTAGATGCGGACGATGTCGGCCTTCTTGTTGGCGACGAGGTCGACGAAGCCGGGATCCTGATGACTGAAGCCGTTGTGGTCCTGGCGCCAGACATGCGAGGTCAACAGATAATTGAGCGAGGCGATCGGACGCCGCCATGGCAGGTGCCGCGTTACCTTCAGCCATTTGGCGTGCTGGTTGAACATGGAATCCACGATGTGGATGAAGGCCTCGTAGCAGGAAAAGAAGCCGTGCCGCCCGGTGAGCAGATAGCCCTCTAACCAGCCCTGGCAGAGATGCTCGCTCAACACCTCCATCACGCGGCCATCCTGGGCGAGATGGACATCGTAGGATTCGATCGCTTCCATCCAGACCCGTTCGGTCGCCTCGAACACTGCGTCGAGACGGTTTGACGCCGTCTCGTCCGGACCCATGATGCGAAAGTTCCGCTCTTGCGCATTGAGGCGAATGACGTCGCGCAAGAATTTGCCGAGTTCGCGCGTCGCTTCTGCCGTGACGGCGCCGGGCTGCGGCACTTCGACGGCAAAGCTGCGGAAGTCCGGCAGCTTCAGCTCCTTCTTCAACAGTCCGCCATTGGCATGCGGATTGGCGCCCATGCGCTTGTTACCTTCGGGCGCCAGCGCCTGGAGCTCGGGAATGAGCGCGCCGCTCGCGTCGAACAGTTTTTCCGGCTCGTAGCTGCGCATCCAGTCATCGAGCACCTTCAGATGCGCCGGGTTCTCGCGGCAGCTTGCGACCGGCACCTGATGTGCGCGCCAAAAATCTTCGACCTTCTTGCCGTCGACTTCCTTCGGGCCGGTCCAGCCCTTCGGGCTGCGCAGCACGATCATCGGCCAGCGGGGCCGCTCGACGTTTCTACGCCCGTCGCGGGCGTGCTGCTGGATCGAGCGGATGCTGGCGAATGCGACGTCGAGCGCGTCCGCCATGATCCGGTGCATCAATTTGGGATCGTCGCCCTCGACGAACAGCGGCTCATGGCCGAACCCGCGGAACAGATCGCGGATCTCCTCGTCGCGCATCCGCCCGAGCACGGTCGGGCCCGCGATCTTGTAGCCGTTGAGATGCAGGATCGGCAGCACCGCGCCGTCATGCGCCGGGTTCAGGAACTTGTTGGAGTGCCAGGAGGCCGCGAGCGGTCCGGTCTCGGCCTCGCCGTCGCCGACGACGCAGGCGACGATCAGGTCGGGATTGTCGAGCGCCGCGCCATAGGCGTGCACCAGCGCGTAGCCGAGCTCGCCGCCCTCGTGGATCGAGCCCGGCGTCTCCGGCGCTACGTGGCTCGGAATGCCGCCGGGGAAGGAGAACTGCCTGAACAGCTTGCGCAATCCGTCCTTATCGCGCGCGATGTCGGGATAGATCTCGCTGTAGCTGCCCTCGAGATAGGTGTTGGCGACCATGCCCGGCCCGCCATGACCGGGACCGCAGACATAGAGCACGTTGATATCAAGCGCGCGGATGACGCGGTTGAGGTGGGCGTAGATGAAGTTCAAACCGGGTGTTGTGCCCCAATGGCCGAGCAAACGCGGCTTGATGTGCTCGGGCCGCAACCGCTCGCGCAGCAGGGGGTTGTCGAGCAGGTAGATCTGCCCGACGGAGAGGTAGTTGGCGGCGCGCCAGTAGCGATCGAGGAGATCGAGGTCGCTGCTCGCGGCGGCCGATTGTTGTTGATTTGTCATGTTGCTGCCGACCTTCACCCGGGATCGTCACCAACTGGGTTCCGGGGCGATCGATCCTTGGCGGCATCAAACGGGATCGTGGTGACAGCGGTGTTGCGTGAGGTCAAAGGCGGGCGCCCGAAGTTTGGGCGGCTCTACTGTGCATGGGGGTTGTTTTCACGTTTTTTGTTCTTGTTCTTGATTTGTTCCTTTGGCGTGTTATCTTGGCTTCATGAGTCCAGCATCCTCTCATGCTCTCAAGCACCCGCCGGTCACGGCGCCCTCCGAGCCGGCGGGTGCGCCTTCTGATTTCCCCGAGCTCGCTGTCGCCATCGACAAGCAGCGCAGGCGAGGGCGGGGCGCGCAGTCCAACGCCAGCGGCCGCTATGAGGCCGAGGCGCGCGTCGCCTTCGACGACGGCTGGCAGAGCCTGGAAGAGCTGCCGCCATTCAAGACCACGGTCGCGGTCGACACCTCGCGCAAGGTGATCACCCGCAACGATTCCCCCGATATCGGCTTCGACCGCTCGATCAATCCCTATCGCGGCTGCGAGCACGGCTGTGTCTACTGCTTCGCGCGGCCGACCCATGCCTATCTCGGCCTGTCGCCGGGGCTCGACTTCGAGTCAAAACTGTTCGTCAAGCCGGAGGCCCCGGCGCTGCTCGAGAAGGAGCTCGCAGCAGCAGGCTACGAGCCGCGGATGATCGCGATCGGCACCAACACCGATCCCTACCAGCCGATCGAGCGCGAGCGCAAAATCATGCGCGGCATCCTGGAGGTGCTGGAGCGCGCCGGTCATCCCGTCGGCATCGTCACCAAATCGGCGCTGGTGGTGCGTGACATCGACATTCTCTCGCGCATGGCCAAGCGCAACCTCGCCAAGGTCGCGATCTCGGTGACCTCGCTCGATCCGAAGCTGGCGCGCACCATGGAGCCGCGCGCCTCGACGCCGCCGAAGCGGCTGGAGGCGCTGAAGCAGCTCTCCGACGCCGGCATTCCCACCACCGTGATGGTCGCGCCCGTGATCCCCGCGCTGAACGATTCCGAGATCGAGCGCATTCTCGACGCGGCCGCCCATGCCGGCGTCAAGGAAGCCTCCTATGTGCTGCTGCGGCTGCCGCTGGAGGTGCGCGACCTCTTCCGCGAATGGCTGATGGCGAACTATCCGGACCGCTATCGCCACGTCTTCACCCTGATCCGCGACATGCGCGGCGGGCGCGACTACGACGCGAAATGGGGCGAGCGCATGAAGGGCACCGGGCCGATGGCCTGGACCATCGGCCGCCGCTTCGAGATCGCCTGCGACAGGCTCGGGCTCAACAAGCGTCGCGCAAGACTGACGATGGATCACTTTGCGCGGCCGAAGCGGAACGGCGATCAGCTCAGCCTGTTCTAAGAGCCGAGGCGAACGAGGTCTGTCATGCGTAAGGAA
The DNA here is from genome assembly GCF_028128955.1 of Bradyrhizobium sp. CCBAU 11386. Classification (NCBI taxonomy): domain Bacteria; kingdom Pseudomonadati; phylum Pseudomonadota; class Alphaproteobacteria; order Hyphomicrobiales; family Nitrobacteraceae; genus Bradyrhizobium; species Bradyrhizobium sp. CCBAU 11386. Next base: position 3,919 of record NZ_LBKA01000020.1, on the reverse strand, counting down.
CTGCCGCCCCCGGTGCCGCGGCTTACCGTCATCACGCTCGGCGTGAGCGACATCCGCGCCAGCATCGCGTTCTATGATGCTCTTGGCTTTTCGCGCCGGCTGAAGGCGACCGGCGAGGCCGTTGCCTTCTACGATACCGGCGGTCCGGTGCTTGCCCTGTTTCACTGGGATCAGCTCGCGGCCGACGCGGCCTTGCCTAATAAGCCGAGGCCGACGACCTTCCGCGGCGTCACGCTCGCCTGGAACTGCCGCGCGCGTGAGGAGGTCGATGCGGTGCTGGCTTTCGCGGTCAGCAAGGGAGCAAGGCTGCTGAAGGCTGCGTGCGAGACCGATTACGGCGGCTATTGCGGTTATTTTGCCGATCCCGACGGCCATGTCTGGGAGGCCGTGATTGCGCCCGGCATCGAGGTCGGTGAGGACCGGCGGGTGCATCTGGCGGAGTAGGGCCGCCGGCTTGAATAACGGGAATTGCGAGGGGTTCCCGGTTGCGCTGGGCAGGCCGCTTGCGCACGATCCCGGCCATGATTCGGGACAAGTCCGCCAAGACGTCGGCCAAAGCTGCGCCCAGGAAGGCCGCTGCGAACAAGCCTGCACCTGCAAAGGCTGGAAAGGCCTCGGCAGCCAAGCCTTCGACCGGCAAGGGCGCGGGCGCGAATGGCGTCATCGCCGTCGCACCGCCGAGCTTCCGCCGCGAGCGCGCGCTGATCAAGCGCGGCATCTGGCCGGTCGCGGGCTGCGACGAGGCTGGCCGCGGGCCACTCGCGGGTCCCGTGGTGGCGGCCGCAGTGATTCTCGACCCCGACCGCATTCCGCGCGGCATCGACGATTCCAAGCGCCTGACGGCGGAGCAGCGCGAAAAGCTGTTCGACAGGATCTGCGCCACAGCGCAGGTCTCGGTCGCGGTCGCCTCGCCCGCCCGGATCGATCGCGACAACATCCTGCGCGCCTCGCTGTGGGCGCTGAAGCGTGCCGTGGTGGCGCTGCCCGAGCAGCCCCGCCACGTCTTCGTCGACGGCCGCGACCGGCTCGATACGGCCTGCGACTGCGAGGCGGTGATCGGCGGCGACGGCATCGTGCTGTCGATCGCAGCGGCGTCCATTGTCGCCAAGGTGACGCGCGACCGGCTGATGTGCGCGCTGGCGCAGGACTGCCCGGGCTACGGCTTCGAGCAGCACAAGGGCTACGGCGTCCCCGAGCATCTCGACGCGCTGAACCGCCTCGGCCCGACCGTCCACCACCGCAGCTTCTTTGCCCCGGTGGCCGCTGCTCGCGCCAGGCACATGCCCTGGACAGTGGAGCCGGCGCAGGACCTGTTCTCCGTCACCGAGGTGGATGTGCAGGTGGAAGCGAGCGTCGAGGTCGACGCGTCGGCGAATCTCTAGGGTCTCGCCCTGCAGCTTCCGCATCGTCATGGCCGGGCATAGCCGTCCGAAGGACGATGTCGCTTCCGCTCGCCTATGACCCGGCCATCCACGCCTTACCTGCGGCACGAAGAACGTGGATGCCCGGGACATGCCCGGGCATGACGACTGTGACGTGTGAGCCTTTGTGTCTCACGCCCGCAAGAACGGGGAGAGGGAGCAGACCGAAGTTGCCACGACGCGCAGCGCCCTTTATCAAAACACTCGTGAGCGAATAGGGCCGGCTGGACGGGTTGGCTGCATCTTTCGGGCGTTGCATGCGGTTTACCTCCCTGGTCATCGAGCTCATTCGCGCCCGGCCGCGGCTGATCGTGTGGATCGCCGTGCTGCTCCAGGCCGCGATGTGGCTGTTCGTGGCGCTGGTGTTCTATCGCAGCCCGCCCGGCACCCTTGCGACTCTCCTGGCCTTCGGCAGGGAATACCAGGTCGGCACCGATCTCGGCCCGCCGCTGCCGGTCTGGCTCGCCGACATCGCCTATCGCGCCGCGGGCGGCCACATGTTCGGCGTCTATGTGCTGGCCGAGCTCTGCGAGATCGCGACCTTCATCACGCTCTATCACCTCTCCCGCGCCGTGGTCGGCTCGCAGCAGGCGGTGCTGGCCGTGCTGCTGACCATGACGGTGCTGGCCTTCTCCTCGCCCGCGCTCGATTTCGGCCCGCTGGTGCTGGCGCGGCCGCTGTGGGCGCTGCTGCTGCTGCATTCCTGGCAGATCATCGGCCAGCGCCGCGGCAACGCGTGGTTCGCCTGGTCGATCGAGGCCGGCCTCTTGCTGCTGACGACGCCCGCGGCGGTCTTCCTGCTCCTGCTGCTCGTCGTCTTCGCGGTCGCGACCGCCGGCGGCCGCCGCACGCTGCGCGCGCTCGATCCGCTGTTCGCGCTGATCGTCGTCGCCGTGCTGGCGCTGCCCTATGCGGTCTGGCTGATGCGCGCCGAGACGCTGGTCCTGCCGGCCTTGCCTGCGGTTGCCGAGCTGAGTGCCCGCGCGATCCACGCGGCCTGGCTGCTCGGCGGGCTCGTGCTCGGGGCCGCGGCGATCCCGGCGCTGACCTTCCTCAACGCCGGCCTGTTCGTCGCCAAGGGCGAGGAGGCGCCGATCATCTACCGTCCGCCGGTCGAGCCGCTCGCACGCAACTTCGTCTATTTCTTCGCGCTCGCCCCGGCCCTCGGCGCGGTGCTGATCTCCGGCCTGTTCGGGCTCGAGTCCGTCGTCGGCGGTGCCGGTGTCGTGCTGGTGATGTCGGGGCTCGCCGTGGTCGTGGTGGCAGGCGACCTCATCGCGATGCGCCGCGCGCGGATGCTGCGGATGGTGTGGGCCGCCGCCGTCGTGGCGCCCGCCGCCGGCGTCGTGCTCGCCGTCCTGCTGCTGCCCTGGACCGGCGCCAATGAGATCGCGACCTCGATGCCGGCGCGTGCGATCTCGGATTTCTTCGACGACAGCTTTGCCCGCCGCACCAACCATCGTCTGCGCGCGGTGGCCGGCGAGACCCAGCTTGCGAGCCTGATCGCGCTGCATTCCGGCCGCCCGCATCTGTTCATCGATGCCGAGCCCGCGCGCACGCCGTGGATCAATCAGGCCAGGTTCAGCGAGACCGGCGGCGTCGTGGTCTGGCGCGCCTCCGACACCGCCGGCACGCCACCGCCGGACATCCTCAAACGCTTTCCCGGCATCGTGCCGGAAGTGCCGCGCGCCTTCGAATGGCTGGTGACCGGCCGCCAGCAGCTGCTGCGCATCGGTTGGGCCATCGTGCGGCCGAAGGGGACGTGAGGTAGGTCTCGTGCCCCGGACGCTGCGCAGCGCCTCTTCGGCGGTGCGCTGCAGAGCCGGGGCCCATCTCTCCGCACCGTACTGTGTTGCTTTCTGGGTCCCGGCTCTGCGAAGCAGCGCTATCGCGCTGCATCGCGTCCGGGACACGAGAGCTTCATCCCGCCAGCACCTTCGCGATCGCCCGCAGATCCTGCCAGGCCAGCCGCTTGTAGGACGGCGAGCGGAGCAGATAGGCCGGATGAAACGTCGGCAGTGCGCGGATGGTGCGCCCACCGGTCTCGTAATCGAACCAGCGCCCGCGGGTGCGCATGATGCCTTCGCGCGTTCCGAGCAGCGTCTGCGTCGAGGGATTGCCGAGCGTCACCAGCACGTCGGGGTTCACCAGCTCGATCTGGCGCTGGATGAAGGGCAGGCACACTTGCGTTTCCTGCGGGGTCGGCGTGCGGTTGCCAGGCGGGCGCCACGGAATCACGTTGGCGATGTAGGCGGTGGTGCGGTTGAGCCCGATCGCGCCGATCATGAGGTCGAGCAGCTTGCCGCTGCGCCCGACGAAGGGCAGTCCCTCGATGTCCTCGTCGCGGCCCGGCGCCTCGCCGACGAACATGATGCGCGCCTGCGGGTTGCCGTCGGCGAACACCAGCCTTGTTGCCGTGTGCTTCAGCGCGCAGCCCTCGAAGCCCTGCATCAACTCACGCAAGGCCTCCAGCGTCGGTGCGGTGCGCGCCGCCTCGC
>NZ_LBKA01000002.1:218881-220067 GCF_028128955.1 Bradyrhizobium sp. CCBAU 11386 | reverse complement strand
GCGCCTTCCATGCGACCAACACGCGGCTTCCCGGATCGGTCCGGGCTGACGCCCCGCCAGATAGAGCTGGTTGTACCCGTCATAGGCGTCGGCCTGCAGGATGCCGGCATACCCAGCCAAATGCCCCTGGGGATGCTCGCCCTTGCGGTCGCGCGAGTAGTAGAACATCGCCGCTGGCGGGCCGGCTCCACCAAATGGCTTGTCGTCCCGCACGTAGATCCAGCACCGCCCCGTGTCGGTCTTTCCCTTGGCCAGCACCGGCACGGTCGTATCATCGGCATGAAGGCGCTCGGCCGCCATGACATGGGCCTCAAGGCGGCGCAGCAACGGATCTAGCGAGGCACAGACCGCCCCAACGGCATCCGCCATGGTCGACAGTGCGATCGGCACGCCTTCCAGAGCGTAGCGCTCGGCCTGGCGGTTCAGCGGCTGATGTTGGCCGAACTTCTCGAACATGATCATGGCCAGGAGGCTCGGGCCAGCCCATCCCCTGGCGACGGCATGGAATGGCGCCGGCGGCTGGCTGATCTTCTCGCAGTCGCGGCAGGAGAACTTCTCCCGAACCGTCTCGATCACCTTCCACTGGCGCGGCACCACTTCCAGCGTGCGGGTCACATCCTCGCCGAGCTTGCGCAGGCGATTGCTGCCGCAGCATTCACAAGCCGTAGGCCCATCGATCACCACCCGTTCCCGTGGCAGATGCTCGGGGAAGGTCTGGCGCTCGGCACGCTGGCGCGTAAATCCACGCACCGTCGTCGTCTTCGCCACGGCCCGTTCCGCCGCAAGCTCGTCCTCGGCGGCGTCGGCTTCCAGCTCTTCGAACGTCAGCACCAACTGCTCGATCAGCCGCGCTGAACGCTCTGACCGTTGCCCATAGATCTGATGTTTTTAGCTTGGCGATCTGCAGCTTCTGCTGGGCAATCAGCGCTTCGTCTTGCGACGCTTTCGCGCGGGCGACCGCGAGTTCAGCGGCGACCTCCAAACCCTTCGCGCGCTCGACTGCCAGCGCCTCTTTCAGGGCGGCAACGTCATCCGGAACAGCGTCGCGATCAGCATCCATGCGACGCAGTGAATCACAGATTGAATGCGTTGGGACTCCTCAAAATGCCGGCAGCCGCAGATTTTCCTAGATCAGCCCGCGCTCTGCGGTCGCCAGCTCAGTTGCGGATTCCTCCAGTCAATTCCT
>NZ_LBKA01000002.1:218225-218467 GCF_028128955.1 Bradyrhizobium sp. CCBAU 11386 | reverse complement strand
TGAGTATGGAGGCTCTACTCGAGCTTTTATCGACAGCGGATTGTCCCGACGCACATGAGCATGGATCCAGCCGATCTTTGGTCAACGCTGACGCCCGCGCTCCGACGCCAGATCGTCGAAGACGTCGCCGCGATTTTGGCGGAGATCCCTCATGAAGTCCGAGTTGGTCACACCAAGCCACTTAGCGCGCAAAGCCGTAGTCTACATCCGGCAGTCGACGCCCCACCAGGTCGTAAGCAATC
>NZ_LBKA01000002.1:217965-218053 GCF_028128955.1 Bradyrhizobium sp. CCBAU 11386 | reverse complement strand
AACTCGCTTGGCGCGCAATTGTACCGACTGGTATCCGCTCCTGGATATCTGTGGTCTGCGTGGCTGTCTGATCGCCGACCGCGATGGT
>NZ_LBKA01000002.1:216253-217779 GCF_028128955.1 Bradyrhizobium sp. CCBAU 11386 | reverse complement strand
TTCTCGGGCTGAAAGGTTCGATCTCCGAGCTTGAGCTACATACGATCCGCAGCCGGCTGACCGCCGGCCTGCTGGCTAAAGCCGAACGCGGCGAACTTGCGGTTATGCTGCCAATCGGGCTGATGCGGGACCCGAGCGGCGTGGTCGTTAAGGATCCCGACATGGCCGTGCAAGGGCGGCTCGGTCTCGTCTTCCAACTGTTCCTGCAACTGCGCAGCGTTGCCAAGGTCATGCGGGCGTTGAACGAGCGTGACCTCGAACTGCCACGTCGTGATCGGCATGGTGATTTGTGTTGGACGCGCGCGACGCTGGCTGCGGTGGCGGCCGTCTTGAAGAACCCCGCATACGCGGGTGCCTTCGTCTATGGACGAACCCACTTCCAGCCGCCGAAGCGGGAGGGCGCCCTGCCGCAAAAGGCTCCGCGGCCGATTGAGGAGTGGCGGATCGTCGTCAAAGATCGATATCCTGCCTATATCGACTGGCCAATTTATGAAAAAATCCGAGCCGTCATCAGAGATAACCGAGCCGAATACATGCGCATCAAAACCCGAGGCGCGCCTCGCGATGGCGAGCTTCTGCTCCACGGCATCGCCTGGTGCGCACGATGTGGCCATAAGATGTACGTCCGCTACAAGGGGGGCGGCGAGTATGTATGCAATCACCTGCGTACCCAGGAAGGCCAGCCGACCTGCCAACACATTCGGGCCAACCGTATCGATGCGGCCGTTGCCGATGCATTCCTAACTGCACTGGCGCCGGCCGAACTCGATGCCTTGTCGCACTCCCGCCGGGTCCAGCAGCAGATGAACAATGCGTTACGTTCCAGCGCAGAACGAGAGCTCGAGCGCAAGCGGTACACGGCGGCGCTCGCCGAACGGCAGTTCAACCGAGCTGATCCAGACAATCGCCTGGTTGCCTCAGAACTCGAGCGACGATGGGAAGCGGCGCTAACCGACGTGCGAGCCGCCGAAGAGGCGCTTGCCCGACAGACGCCCTCCAAAGCCATCACACAAGTGGCCATAAGCAAGGAGCTCGACAACAAGGTCATCAGCCTCACCGGCCGCTTGCCGCAGATATGGGCTGACAAGACTATCTCGGATGCGCATCGCAAGGCGTTGTTGCGATGCCTCATCGAAAAGGTCATGCTCGACCGCGGTGAGCACGACTTGGCCCTGGCCAGGATCGTCTGGCGAGGAGGCGCCGTGACGGAGCTCGAGGTGAGGATGAGCGTCAACTCCGTCACCAGATTGACGCGAGGCACAGAGATGCGGGCGCGCCTGCTGGCGCTTGCCCGCGACGGCGTCCCAGACGACGAGATCGCCGCAATCCTTACTCAGGAAGGCCACCGCTCTCCTCATTGCGTCGATAAGGTGCTGCCCATCACCGTTGGGCGGCTCCGTCGTGCCGCTGCCATCAAGGTGACTACCCAGCGCAACCGATGGGTGCATGCCGACTCACTTCTCAGCCCGCCCGAACTGGCCCGAACGCTTAAGATCCCGGTGAACTGGCTCTATGTGCAGATCCGA
>NZ_LBKA01000002.1:215405-216084 GCF_028128955.1 Bradyrhizobium sp. CCBAU 11386 | reverse complement strand
CCTTCGAAACCACGTCATTGCGCAACTTGATCTAAGAATCTGTCAGCCTAACAAGGAGGGGCATCAACATGGGTGATCGAGCATATAAGCCATCTGCGCCGCTGAGATCGACACCGCGCCAGCCGAGGCCGAAGGCCAGATGAACTTGCCGCGGTCCAGGCGCTTGGCGTAGAGCGACATGCCCAACCCATCATGCCAAAGAATCTTGACCAGATCGCCGCGGCGGCCCCGGAAGATATAGAGATCACCAGCATGAGGATCGCGCTTCAGGCTCTCCTGAACTGTAAGAGCCAGGCTTCGCATGCCGCGACGCATATCGGTGTGGCCAGTGGCGATCCAAACCCTGACGCCGCTCGGAATCGGGATCATCGTCGTCGTAGGAGCTCAAGAACCCGCTGTAGCGCCTCACCGTCGACGTCCCGGTCAACGCGAACGCGACAGCCGCCAAGCTCGATCTCGATGATTCCGGACCTTGCGCGCTGCGCAGGCGGTGAAGACGCCGGTTGCGGCGCGCTGATCGATACCGGAGCCGGCGCAGGAGTGATCTCGACAGGAACAAGAGCTGGCACCACGTCACCGCCGAGGCGGCCCTGGCGCGCTTGTCGACGCCAAGTGAACAGCAGGCTGTGAGCCACCCCGTGCCGGCGCGCAACGCCGCACACAGTCTCCCCAGCCTGCA